>NZ_QRQA01000016.1:368-80051 GCF_003475755.1 Mitsuokella sp. AF33-22
AAGACGGACGGAACAGCTATGCCAAGACAGACCATTCGGCCACATTCATGCGAGTCAAGCAGGACTATATGGGGAACGGACGCCTGCTCCCTGCTTACAACGTCCAATTTGGTATTGCCGATGAGTATATCGCTGTTGCAGATGTGAACCATTACCGCTCAGATATGGACTGCTTCATCCCGTTGATGGAGAAGTTCCACGAGAAATATAGCTTCTACCCAAAATATCCCATAGCGGATGCCGGGTACGGTTCATTCAATAATTACATCTATTGCGAGCAGCATGGGATGGAGAAGTATATGAAGTTCCCCATGTACAAGAAAGAACTGACAGATAAAGCGTACCGGAAAAATCCATACCGCGCTGTGAACTTCAGGATTGATAAGAACGGCACCTTGCGCTGCCCCAATGGACAGGCCTTCCGTTTCCTGTATCGCCAGAATGTGAGAGGGAACCATTTTGGCCGCCAGGAAGAAGTCTACCAATGCGAGGACTGTACAGGCTGCCCCTGTGCATCTGACTGCAAGCGGACAGACCGGAACAGGACCATCCGGATAAACCGAGAACTGACCGCCATGCACCAAGAGGTTGTGGATAACCTGAACAGTATCCAGGGAGCGTTGTTGCGGATGAACCGCTCAATCCAAGCAGAGGGAACATTCGGTATTCTGAAGACAGACCGCTGGTACCAAAAAATAGTACGGAGAGGCAGCGATGCCGTCCGCACAGAGATTCTCTTGGTTTCAATAGGTCACAACCTGTATAAGTCCTACAACAAAAAGCAAAAGATGAGACAGGCCGCATAGAATGGATGATATTCTATTTTATGGGGAAAGGGGCCTTATATCCTTTTTTTAGGATAAGAGGTCTTCGGCACGCAAAAAGAGGCTGTGGACAAAATGGTTTTACATTTTGTCACAGCCCCTTGTTGGATGCGCCCGGCGGCGCATGGTTCTGACCGGTGATATGCCGGCCTCTATTCCGTTAGAGGGTTTGCAGGATCGTCAGGTTGGTGAAGATGGAGAGCGGCTGCGCCCAGACGCCGAAGGCGAGGACGAGGATAACGGCCGCAAGTCCCGCGAGGGTCGCGGCAGGGGGCAGGCGCAGCTCTCTCCCGTCTGCTTCTTCTCTGGGTGCGAGGTCGCGGAACATCTCACGGATGACGATGAGGTAGTAGTAGACGCTCATCATCGAGACGACGAAACCGACGGCTGCGAGCCAGAAGAGTCCGGCGTCGACGGCAGCGGTGAAGATGTAGAACTTCCCGATGAAGCCTGCCGTCGGCGGGATGCCCGCCATCGTGAGGAGTGCGACCATCAGGAAGCCTGCGGGCAGCAGCGAGTGGTGCGCGAGCCCGCGTACGTTTTGGAGGTCGGTGCCGCGCTGGTCTTCAAGGTACGAGACGGTGACGAATGCCGCGATGTTTGCGAAGAGGTAGACGGCCGCGTAGAAGAGGACGCTCTTGAGGCCGTTGGCACTGGCCGCCGCCATCGCGCACATCATGTAGCCTGCCTGTGCGATGGAGGAGTAGGCGAGCATGCGCTTGATATTCGACTGGCAGAACGCCATGATGTTGCCGCCGACCATCGAGACGCAGGCAAATATTGCGAGAATCTCGGTCCACATTGGCGCAGCCTGCGGCAGTGCCGTGAAGATCACACGCAGCATGACGGCGATGCCCGCCGCTTTCGAGCACATGGCGAGCAGAGCCGTGACGGGTGCTGGCGCACCCTCGTAGATGTCGGGCGCCCAGAGGTGGAACGGGATGATGGAAAGCTTGAAGAAGAAGCCGGCGAGCACGAGCACCATGCCCGCGATGCCGAGCCCCAGAAAAAGCCCCGGGCTCTTCGCAATGGCAGCGAAGGAAAGACTCCCCGTCATGCCGTAGATCAGGCTGATGCCGTAGAGGAGAGCACCCGTCGCGCCTGAGCCGTAGATGAGGTATTTTACGCCTGCCTCGGTCGAAAGCGCGCTGTCCGTCCGAATGGCGACGAGCACGTAGAAGGAGATCGTCATGAGCTCGAGTCCGACGAAGACCGTGATGAGGTCGTTGGCCGATGCGAGGACGCACATGCCGAGCAGTGCCGAGAGCAGGAGCGCGTAAAATTCCCCTGTATGCGTCACTTGGCGTGCGGTGTAGCGCGCTCCGTAGAGCACGGTGAAGAGCGTGCCGAGGAGGAAGAGAATCTTGAAAAAGATGCTGTAGGCGTCGACGGCATAGATGCCCTGGAAGAAGAAACGGACCGTGCCGTCCGTCGGATAGCGTGAGATCGCAAGCGCGAGGATTCCCGTGAGGCCGAGTGCTGTCACGTAAGCCGGCAGCATCTGCCTCGTGCCCCGCTTCCTCATGAGGTCGAGGAGCAGGACGAGCAGCAGGAGAATCGCGATGGCAATCTCAATTGAGATTGCGGAAAAATGCATGGCCGTCATCATTGTGGAAACCCTCCCCAGATTGGTACCCCTTGCAAGAGGGAAATCATCGGCGCGTCACGGACGAGATCGAAGAGCGGGCGGAGCGGTTCGACGCCGCTGCCAACCATATCCATCAGCAGGCTTGGGAAAATGCCGAATCCGACGAGAAAGACGCCGAGAACCACCAGCGGGACAATATCCGTATGACGTTCATCCTGAATGCCCTCGAAGGCGGCGATGCGCCGGCCGAACAGTACTTTTGCCAGCATCCGCAGGACGTAGAACGCCGTGAAGATGATGCCGAAGACGCAGACGACGGTGAGCGCAGGAAATTCGCGAAAGGCACCGACGAAAATCGTGAACTCCGGGATGAAGCCGACGAGTCCTGGCAGACCGAGGGCGCAGAGCCCTGCGAGCATGAAGCCTGTCGTGATGTAGGGCATGTAGTGCGCGAGTCCCCAGAGCTCGTCCGTTGAGCGCGCGTCCGTCACGTCGTAGACGTAGCCGACCTGCGAGAAGAAGAGCGCAATCATGATGCCGTGGGCAACCATGTAGGCGACGGCACCCGTGACACTGACGACGTCCAGCGCGGCGAGACCGAGGAGGACGTAGCCCATGTGCGAAACCGACGAGTAGGAAATCATGTACTTGATGTCCTTCTGCGCGAGTGCGACATAGGAAGCGTAGACGACGTTGATCGTCGCAAGGACGGCGATGACGGGCGCCCAGAACTTCGCGCCGAACGGCAGGATGAAGAAGCCGATGCGGATGAGCGCGTAGCCGCCGACCTTCTTGAGGACGCCGGCATTGACCATCGAGACGGCCGTTGGAGCGGCGGAATAGCCGTCCGGCGACCAAATATGGAAGGGAAACATGGAAAGATGCGAGCCAAAGCCCACGAGCAGCAGCAGGAACGCGATGACCTGTACGCCGTATGGGATATTCCCAGAGACGGACGCCATGGAGAGCGCCGTCACGTCGAAGGTGCGCGCCCCTGCAGGGAAGGCGTAGACATACAGCAGGATGACGCCGACGAGCATGAATGCCGAGCCGACGAGCAGGAAGATGGTCATCTTCATCGCTGCTTCAGATTTCGGGATACGCTCGGAGGAGCCCCAGATCAGCACCATGATGTAGGCCGGCACGACTACCATCTCGCACAGGAGCAGGAAGAGGAAGAGATCGCGCGCGAGGAACGCGCCCGACACGCCTGCGATGAGGATGAGCAGCAGGACGAAGTATTCCTTCGTCCGATGCTCGATGCGCCATGAGGAGAAGACGGCGGCGAGCCCGACGGCAGACGACAGCAGGAGCAGCGGCAGCGAGATGCCGTCGACGCCGAACGAATAGGCGATGCCGAGATCGGTGACCCACGGCACGTATTCCGTGTACTGCATCCCACCTGCAGCCATGTCGTAGTCGACATAGAGGAAGAGCGTGAGGAGCAGCGTGATGATCATGGCGAGTGCCGAAAGCTGGCGCATCGTATCATGAAAGCGCTTCGGCAGTACCGCGATGATGCCTGCCGCCACGAGCGGCGTGAGAAGAATTATGGAAAGGATCGGAAACGACATTAGCCGAGAACACCTCCTGCATACGAAAGGATACGGACCGTCCAATAGAGCGCTGCGATGAGAAGGATGGCAACGCCCGCGTAGAAGAAGAGCAGATACCGCTGCACCTGTCCGTTGGCTGGTGTGGCGAGCAGGGCGCTCGTCCCGAGCGCGTAGGCACCGAGTCCGTTCATGATGCCGCCGAAGATGTGGATGTCGACCCAGTCGAGCGCATAGGCAAGCGTGTAGACAAAGCGGCGGCGGAAGAAGTCGTAGAGCTCGTCGATGTAGAACTTGTTGTAGACGAGGCTGTAAATGAAGCCGTAGCGGCGCAGTGCGACCTTGCGGCTGATATGTGCGACACCGTAGACGATATAGGCTGCAATGAAGCCCGCGAGCGAGACGGCCGTGCCCGTGATTGCGACGGCGGGTTCAAGCGCCGCATGCACCGGCGTGCCGTCGTTGACCCATAGCGAAAAGCCGCCATAATAGCCCGCAAGGCCGGTGACGAGTGTCAGAACGGCGAGCAGGAGCATCGGCCAGCGCATGAAGGCATCGACCTCGTGCGCCTCGTACTTGCTGTGGTTCTCCCCGAGGAAGGCGATGATCAAGAGGCGCATCATGTAGAATGACGTGAGGAACGAGGCCGCGAGCAGGACGGCGTAGACCGGTCCTCCCGCGTGCATCGCCGCCGCGAGGATCTCGTCCTTCGAGAAGAAGCCGGAGAATGGCGGGATGCCCGAGATCGCGAGCACGCCGACGACCATGCAGACGAACGTCAGGGGCATCTTCTTGTACAGGCCGCCCATGCGGAAAATGTTCGTCTCCTCGTGAAGCGCGTGCATGATGGCGCCTGCGCAGAGGAAGAGCATCGCCTTGAAGAAAGCATGCGTCACGAGGTGGAACATGCTCGCCGAGAACGCGCCGAGTCCGACGGCCGCCATCATGAAGCCGAGCTGGCTGATGGTCGAGTACGCGAGGACACTCTTGAACTTTGTCTGCGTCACGGCGATGCAGGCGGCGAAGATTGCCGTGAAGGTGCCGATGCCCGTGATGAAGTCCATTGCGATTGCTGACTCACTGAAGATGAAGTAGGCACGGGCGACGAGGAAGACGCCTGCCGCGACCATCGTTGCGGCATGGATGAGCGCAGACGTCGGCGTCGGGCCCTCCATCGCGTCGAGCAGCCAGACGTGGAGCGGGAACTGACCGGATTTGCCGATTGCGCCCATGAAGAGCAGGAGTCCGATGACGGTGATCAGCGTCGTGCCCGTTGCCATCACATAGTATGGTACGATTGCGCGCAGTTCCAGGAAGTCTGTCGTGCCGAAAGTGACGGCGAGGATGATGATGCCGACGAGCATCCCAAAATCGCCGATGCGCGTCGTGATGAACGCTTTCTTTGCCGCTTCGCGCGCCTTGACCTTCTCATAGTAGAAGCCGATCAGGAGGTACGAGCAGAGACCGACGCCCTCCCAGAAGACGTAGAGCTGCAGGAAGCTTACGGCGCCGACGAGTCCGAGCATCGTCGCGGAAAAGAGCGAGATGAAGGCAAAGAAGCGCCCCATGCCGGGATCATCCGCCATGTAGCTGGCCGAATAGATGTAGACGAGCAGCGAGACGAGCGTGACGACAACCAGCATCATGGCCGTCAGCGGGTCGACGAAGATTCCCATCGTCAGCGGCAGGTCGGCGACGTGCGCCCAGATCACCTGTATGACGAAGGGATGATTCATCGTGATGCCGTACATCTGCGTCGCCATCGCAACGAAGATGGAGAAAATGAACGACAGCGACATCATGAAGATCGCGATTGTAGCCGAGAGTTTCTTGTCGTTTCGTGTAAACGGCCCGATGAGCAGGAACGCCAGCGCGGGAAAGAGAGGAATCAGATAGGCGTTCGTAAGCGCAAAGGTAAACATGAAGATTTCCCCTCCTTAGTTTCGAAATCCATTTGGTTCGTGCAGGCTATCCGCCTCGTCCGCGTTTGTTGCGGCGCGCAGGCGGAAGAGGTTGATCGTCAGTGCGAGTCCGACCGCGATCTCCGCCGCCGCGACGGCGATGGAAAAGAGTGCCATGACCTGTCCAGCTCCGTCATGGACATAGAGCCGGTCAAAGGCGATGAGGTTCAGATTCACCGCGTTGAGCATGAGCTCGATGCACATGAGAATCGCGATGATGCCGCGACGCGTGAAGAGCCCGTACAGTCCGATGGAGAAGAGGAAGGCGGACAGTGTCAGCACTTCGCTCATCCCGATGGGAGTGTTCCATATATTCATGAAGCATGACCTCCTCTCGCGAGCAGCAGGGCCCCGATCATCGCGGCGAGCAAAAGGATGGCCGCGAGCTCAAATGGCAGCGCGAAATTGCTGAGGAGCAGTACGGCGAGATCTGCCGCCTCCGTTGCAGGGCCTGCAGCAGAGCTTAGCGGCAGCGGCGTGAGGGTGGCGGCAAGACCGAGGAGGACGAAGATGAGTGCCGCCATCCCCGCGCCGACGAAGCGCTTGCTCAGGCTCTGGACAGGCGCAGAGATGGACATATCCGCACGGCCCACCATCATGATCGCCATGACGATGAGGATGGCGACCGCACCGCTGTAAACCATCAGCTGCACTGCACCTAGAAATGGCGCCTGCAGCGCGAAGTAGATGAGCGCGAGCCCGATGAAGGAGAGGACGAGGAAGAGGGCGCTGTGCACGATGTTGCGTGAGAGCACCATGCCGAGTGCGCCGATGACCGATACGAGGGCGAAGAGGAAAAATAAAATCTGCATCACGCCTCGCCTCCTTTCGTATCTGCCTGCTGCTTTGCCTGCGCAGCCACCTTTGCCTCAGCTTCTGCCTTGGCCTTCGCCGCGATATCGGCGAGCAGCTCCTTGAGATCGGCGCGGTCCGCATCGGAAACAGCATCATGCGTCATGGCCGCCTTGTTCCACGAGGAGAAGGCGAAATCCTTGTCCCACTTGAGCGTATGGACCGGGCAGGCCTCAACGCAGAGATTGCAGAACAGGCAGCGGCCCGTCTTGTGGACGTAATGTTCCATATGCCGCTTCTCCTTTGCGTCCGTGACGACTTTGAGTTCCAGTGCCTTGTTGGGACACGCCATGGCGCAGAGCTGGCAGGCGATGCAGACGCGCCAGTCCATCGCCAGGTTGCCCCCGCGGAAGCCTTCAGCCACGGGGAGCTTCTCCTCAGGATAGCAGAACGTCTCCTTTTTGCCGAAGAAATGCTTGATCGTGACACCCATGCCCGTCAAGAGTCCCTTGCCAAACAATGCTGTCACCTCCTTATACGAGATCGAGCGCGAACATGACGGCGCCCGTCAGAAACACATTCAGGATTGCGAGTGGTAAGAGCGCCTTCCAGCCAAATGAAAGCATCTGGTCGACGCGGGTGCGCGGGAACGTCCAGCGGAACCACATGATCAAAAAGACCATCGCGACGGCTTTGATGGCGAACCACACGAAGCCCGGCAGGAACGAGGGTCCCAGGTACCCGCCGAGGAAGAACGTCGTCGCGAGGATCGCAGCCGTCAGCAGATTGGCGTACTCCGCGAGGAAGAAGAGCGCCCAGCGCATGCCGGAATACTCCGTGAAGGGGCCGGCGATGATTTCCGACTCGCCCTCGACGAGGTCAAACGGCGTGCGGTTCGTCTCCGCGACGGCGGAAATCAGGAAGATGATGAAGGCAAGCGGCTGCAGAAAGAGGAACCAGCGGCCGCCCTGCTGTGCCAGGACGATGTCCTCAAGGCGCATCGAGCCCGTGATCATCAGGATGCCGAGCAGCGAGAAGAGCAGCGGCGCTTCGTAGCTGATCATCTGTGAGACGATACGGAAGCCGCCGATCATCGAATACTTGTTGTTCGAAGCGTAGCCACCCATCAGGAAGGGCAGGACGGCCTGGCTGGAAATCGCAAACAGCAGGAACACGCCGACGTTGACATCGGCGAGAACCACGCCCGCATCGAAGGGAAAGAAGGCGTAGACGAGTGCTGCCGGCACGAAGAGGAGTGCGGGTGAGAGCGCCCAGAGGACCTTGTCGGCGCCTGCGGGCATGATGTCCTCCTTGCTCATGAGCTTGAGCATATCGGCGACGGGCTGCAGGAGACCGAAGCGGCCGCCAACGCGGTTGGGGCCCAGGCGCATCTGCATGAAGGCGCAGACCTTCCGCTCGGCATACGTGAAGACGATGGCCGCCATCGAGATGATGCCGAGCAGCGCCGCGATGCCGATGATGATGAGCACGAAATTCGCCAGAAGAGGAACCCCTGTCAGAGAGGCGATTCCGTCGTGAATCCATCGGGCAAGGCCCGAGAGCAATGATGTTTCCATGAGTCCCTCCTCAGCAGTCGACTTCGCCCATGATTGGGTCGATCGAGGAATAGGCGCTGACCGAGTCGCCGATCAGCATGCCGCGGCACATGAGGTCGAGCCCCTGCATATTGACAAACGACGGACGGCGGATATGCACGCGGTACGGCTTCGGGGTACCATCGCTGACAAGATAGAAGCCGAGTTCGCCGCGCGTGCCTTCCGTGCGGCTGTAGACTTCGCCCGCAGGCGGTTTCAGGACGCGAGGCACCTTGGCCATGCTCTCGCCTTCCGGCATCTTGTCGAGTGCCTGGCGGATGATCCGCGCGCTCTCTTTGATTTCCCGGAGCTTGACGATGTACCGGTCCCAGTTGTCGCCGTGTGTGCCGACCGGGATATCGAAATCGAGCTCGCCGTACACGCTGTAGGCGTCGAGCTTCCGCAGATCGCGTGCGACACCTGTTGCCCTGAGGTTCGGTCCCGTCATGTTGAGGGCGAGAGCCTCCTCCTGCGTCATCGGCGAGATGCCGGCGATGCGGCGCCTGAAGATCTCATTGCCCGTCAAGAGTTTGTCGTACTCCGCGAGGAACTGCGGCACGCGCTCAAGGAAGCGTTCCGTCAGAACACGCGCCTTGTCCGTGAACTCGCCCGCGACGCCGCCGATGCGGATGTAATGGAACGTCTGCCGTGCGCCGCAGACCTCGTTGAAGATATCGAGGATGTACTCGCGGTCGCGGAAGCAGCAGAGCATGCCCGTGGACGCGCCGAGGTCGTTCGCGAGCGAGCCGATGCCGACCAGGTGACTGTTGATGCGGTTGAGTTCCGCCATGATCACGCGAATGAATTCCGCGCGGCGCGGAACCTCAAGCCCCGCGAGCTCTTCAACTGCGCGCGCGAAACCGAAATTGTTGTTCATCGACGAGACGTAGTCGAGCCGGTCCGTATAGGGCAGCCCCTGTACGTAGGTGCGCGACTCCAGGAGTTTCTCGATGCCGCGATGCAGATACCCGAGCACGGGCTCGGCCTTCTGGATGTGCTCGCCGTCGAGTGTGAGCTTCACCTGAAGGACGCCGTGCGTCGACGGATGCTGCGGCCCCATGTTGAGAAGATACGTTTCCGTCCGCTTCACGCTTCTGCCTCCTTTCGCGTCCCCGTGCGTATGGCCTTGGGCGGCACGGGCTTCTTGTAGACGAAATCCTTGCGCAGAGGATACCCCTCGAAGTTCTCCGGCATCAGGATGCGCCGGAGGTCCGGATGGCCCGCGAAGCGCACGCCCATGAGATCATAGACCTCGCGTTCCTCGAAATTCGCTCCGGGGAACACGCCCGTGATGCTCGGCACTTCAGGGGTATCCCTGTTCAGCCGCACCTTGATGACGGCGCAGGCATCGAGCGGCTCCGAGAAGAGATAATAGACGACGTCGATTGCATTCTTGAGGTCCACGGCCGTCAGGCAGGAAAGATGCGTGAAGGCGAAATCCGCGTCCGTTTTCAAAAACTTCGCGAGCGGGATGAGTTCCTCGCAGCTCACATAGATCACGGGACGCGTACTTTCTTCGATTGAGATTGTGGGAAACTTCTTCTGCAAACGCAAAAGTTCTCCCTCCGTCAAACAGCGCTGTTTCATGCCGCTCACTTCCTTTCCGCTTCCTGTGCCAGACCGGCGCACGCCGCCTCTGCGCGCTCCGGATGCAGGATCTTTTCGCGCAGCTTCAGCATGCCGTCAATCAGTGCCTCGGGGCGCGGCGGGCAGCCCGGGATGTAGACATCGACGGGCAGCACCTGGTCGACGCCTTCGATGACCGAATACGAATCCGCGAACGGGCCGCCTGCAATTGCGCAGCTTCCCATCGCAATGACGTACTTGGGCTCCGGCATCTCCTCGTATAGGCGTATGAGCGGCGGCGTCATCTTGTACGTCAGCGTCCCCGCCACGATGAGCAGATCCGCCTGGCGCGGGCACGGGCGGAAGACCTCGTAGCCGAAGCGCGCGAGATCGAAGCGCGCCGTCGCCGTACTCATCATCTCAATTGCACAGCAGGCAAGGCCAGATGAAAGTGGCCAGAGCGAATTGGCGTGCGCCCAGCGGAAAAGCTCGTCGAGCTTCACGATGGCAACATTATTCCGGAGAGACTCCGGTACGCGGTCCTTTAGTTCCATGAAAGATCTCCCTTCCGCCACGCATAGGCAAGCCCAAGAATCAGGATGAACACGAAGACGAGCATCTCGACAAAGGCGAACGCGCCGACCGTGTGGAACGCGACCGCCCAGGGATAGAGGAACACCGTCTCAATGTCAAAAAGAATGAAGAGCAGCGCGTACAAAAAATATCCCGCACGAAAACGGACGTACGGACTCCCGACGGGGTCCACGCCACATTCATACGGGATATACTTCTCAGGCGATGGCTGTTTCGGCTGCAGCAAAAAAGCCGGCACGAGCGCCATCACGGGGAAGAAAAGTGCCACGACGAGATAGATTCCAAGACCAGCAAACTCTCCCATAACTCTGCCTCCCGCTCCCTGCCGTCGAAGCGGCAGAGTGATACTGAGGAACATGCGGATTTGTCTCATTTCATCGGCACTTCCTCGAAAAACAAATCAAATTCGAATGAATATACTTTTATTATACAAATTAAGCAAATTATTTCAATAGATACTATATATGATTTTTCAACAATATAATAAATATAATATATGTTCATAAAAAAGTATGCTTTCGGGTACGGCAAGTTGGAGCAGATGACAACGAAACGCGCTTCATTCGGATAAACGAGTTTATCCGCATCCGGCTGCACTGCTTCTGCTCTTAATCAATAAAAAAATAGTCCGCTTTGGCTGCATGCCAATAGCGGACTGTAATCTGCAAATGAGAGAAAATGGGGAAATTTATGTGTGGGAGAAATACGCTTAGAAGAAGATACGGACTTCGCCGCGCACGAGATTCTTTGTGATGGACGTGTCTTCATCATTTTTGCCGTAGTAATAACGCAGATGCGCGCGGATGTTCTTCGCAGGGATGTAGAAGCCGCCGACCTCGAGTCCCCTGTAATCACGGAAATGGCCGGTATCGAGGTTGATCTGGGTGAATTCCGGGATATTGGCATATTTCGTGTAGAGACTCCAGGTGCCGGGCTGGTCGAGCTTCACGCGGCGATACTCCAGGGCGCCGAACCAGCCGGTATCCTTGGTGTGAGTGGCTGTTGTGTCAGAAGCCTTGAGGTAGTATCCCGTAAGGACCAGATTCTTTGCAATCGTGCTGCGGAAGCCGAGCGTATAGATGTTGGGACTTTCGCTGCCGCGCGTGGCCTTGAACTTATCGTCATGCAGCTGATAGAAGGCGCCGTAAAGATTCGTGGCTTTGCTGGCCGGATAGGCGAGTTCGGCTGCTCCGAAATCGAAGGATTCGCCGCTGTTGAGGCTGGGCAGTGTGCTGCAGGATACGCGGGCTGCGGTGAGTGTCGTGCGCAGCTTGTTGCCGAATGTGAATTTGCCGCCGCTGATCGGATTGTGCATCACGACGCCGCCGTCCTGACTGAAATTATCGATGCGGCCAAGCTGCGTATGGAATTTGCCGTACGTGCCATCTGCAAACATCGAGGCAAAGTAGAGATCGTACGTGTCGTCGGTCTTATCCTTGTTGAGGTCGACGATCGTGTTGGTCTCCGTGACAACCTTCCAATTCTTGTTGACCTGGGACTGGGAGATGAGGTCGAACCAGGCGCGATTGACCGTGCTGCGCGTTGACTTGCCCGTGTGCTTGTTCTTGATGTGCTGATTCTGTTCACGCAGGTACAGGTAGCCGGAGAATTTCGTCGTATCGGCGTTGCGTTCGAGATTGCCGACGCGTACGCCGAGATTCTTCAATTCATCCTGGTATTCTGCAGCGAGCTTATCGAGAAGATTCTGGTCGGCTGCCGGGATATTTTCCTTTGCCATCGCGCGGGCAATCATCTGTGCCATCTCGTAGCGGGTCAGGGCTTGATTTCCGCGGAAGTTCCCGTCGCCGTAGCCTTCCAGGATGCCGTCGGCGGCGAGCTGCGTCACGGCGTCGTAGGACCAGTGATCCTTCGGGACGTCCTGAAAGGGGTTATTGGCGGCCATGGCAGGGGAAGCGGCGGCGCACATAAAGCCTGCGGCTAAAGCAAATATGGTTTTCTTCACAACAAAGACTCCTTTCCTAAGAAACACGGCTAAAGGAAAAGAGTCTTCAATAAAGTCCATATAAAGAATTTGTCCATAAATGCAGTTTCAGTATACCATAATGTTCAAATATGTCAAGTAAAAAAGGAGCACATCTGATGGTGACGTACTCCTGTCCTTTATCAGGGTTGGAAATCCGGGTTCATGCGATATTTCTTTGTCGGACGGCCGCGTGTGCTCAGGGATTCTTCGCCGACGCAGATGACGAGCCCCGCTGTGAGCAGGTTCTTGATGATGCGGCGGGCATTGCGGTCCGTGACGCCCATCTGCTGGGCAATCTCGCTTGATGTGAAGCCATGACCGATTTTCTTGGCAATGGCTGAGATCCTCATGTAATTGCGTGTGCCGACGCCGACGGATTCCAGCCGGCGCAGGATCTCCGGATTTTCGAGAGAGGCGGTGAATGTCAGGGGGTGTTCGGTTCCCAGGTTTTCCTGTATATTGCCGTTGATGTCAATCGCGATGACATCCTGGCGCGGGTCCTGCTGGCGCCCATATGACAGGGCGCGCCAGGCGTTGCGCTGGGCATCGAAGGCCGTATAGCCGAAGCCGATGCCAGCACTGACTTCGATGTTGAGATTGAGGCGGATATCTTCGATGGCTTCCCGTATTTTCCCTGCATTGCGTTCAATGATGCCGCGGGAAGCGAAAATTTCAAAGCGTCCATTGTCTTTCTCAGCCAGATAGGAACCGTGAAGGTTCTGGCAGAGTTCAAGAATTTTTTCCTTGAGGTGAAGCAGCTGCATTTGGAATTGCAGGGGGCCGGAGGAGGCGAGCAGCAGCTTTTCCATGTTTACCGTCTCGATGCGTGTCAGCGCGACTTCACTTTCAATCAGATGCTGATGCATGCGCCGTTCCTTGAGTTTTAGCAGGGCATTTCGTATGGTAAAGGTGCTGCCGTGCATCTGGATGACCGGGATATGAAGTCGTTCGAGTGCCTGATGGACTTTGGTGGAAGAAGTCAGTACGCGTTCGATTTTTCCGGCTTGCCATAAGGCATGGTGGAATTCCACGACGGTGTGGATATTTTGATCGACATGCATAGAATCATAGTAATGAATATGGACCTCATCAAAGGGAATGCCGGCTTCCTGCATGGCCGTGATCCAGTCACGGGAGGCAATTTCAGGCAGATCGATGGAGATGCGCAGTGCATGCATTTTCGAAAGTGCCAGGCTCTGCAGCAGGTAGCGAAAAATCTCCAGTCCGTTCAGGATGCAGGAAACGGCGGGCATATTCTTGGGGAGATACGGCTTGGCGTGTGCATACGGTGTTTCACCAGAGAAAATCCAGCCTTCGATTTCGGCACAGCCGTCCTGGATAATGCCGGGGATTTCGCGCGTATCCTGATAGCAGTATGTCTTGTAGATTGTCGTCTTGGGATTGAAGACGGATGCAGCAACTTCCTGGATCTGCTTCAGGACATCCGGGGAATTGCTGACAATGCCAAAGGTTTTCATGGGGACACCTCAATAACGTCTTTTGGTATAAGTGTAAAAGGAACAGAACGTGCAATTTTTACTATATATTAGATATATCATATTGACGCAGGAGAAACAACAAGGTTGGAGGATTTCTTTCTCTTGTATCATGTATTACAATAAACCATATCTATTTTAAGCGTAAATATCATTATAATTTCGTATTGTTTTATCTTATGATTGTCATTGACAATAGGAACGTCATTTTATAAAATAAAGACTAATAAAGGAATATGTCTTTAATAAAGTCTAATAAGGTCTGTCCATAAATGCATCGAAACGAACGCTTTGTTTCAGGGAGGACTTTTTATGATTATTGCAGGCATTATCCTGGTGGTCCTGACCTTCTGGGCCATTGTCAAGAATTATGAGACGCGTGTCGTCCTCATGATGTCCGGACTCATCATGTCGTTTATCGGCGGCAATATGCTGTCGTCGCTCAATGCGTTTTCCAAGGCTCTGATCAATGAAAGCCTGACGCCAATCATCTGTGTGACCATGGGCTTCAGCATGGTCCTCGATATGACGGGCTGCAGCAAGCATCTGATCATGGCCATCACGAAACTCCTGCACCGGGTCAAGTTCATCATCATCCCGGCGACTATTGTGCTGGTCTGGCTCATCAACATTTCTCTCTTGAGTGCTTCGGGTCTGGCGGCAGCCGTCGGTGCCATTCTCATCCCGACGCTCATCAAGCTCGGCGTCAAACCGGCCATGGCGGCCAGCACCGTCCTGCTCGGCACCTGGGGATCGAGCGTGAGCCCCGGCAATCCCTTTATCGTACAGGTGGCAGATCTTGCACAGGAAGACCTCATGACCATCATACAGGGCTTTGCACCCAAAGCCTTTATCTGTGTCATCGTCAGTGCGCTCGTCTTGTATGGCATCGCGATGATCACCAAAGAAGGCATCATGAAAGAGACACCTGCTGAGGAGATTGCTGAGGAGGAACTGGAAAAAACAGAGAAAATCAAACCGCATTACGCCATCGTGCCGCTCGTGCCGATCATCGTCCTCATCCTCGCCAGCCCGGCTGTGCAGGTATTGCCGGCCATCTCCATCCCGAATGCCATGTTCCTCGGTACGGCGCTCTGCTTCCTGGTCGCGCGCCCCAATGTACGTGATTTTGCCAATTCGTTCTTTAAAGGTGCGGGCAACGGCTTTGCGAGCATTGTCTGCCTGATTGCCGCGGCGGCCATGTTCATCCAGGGCATGAACGTCATGGGGCTGACAAAGGCGCTCATTGATGCCATGGCCAGCTCAGCTGCTCTTGCCAAAGCCTCGGCTACCTTCGGCCCTTTCATCCTGGCCGCGCTTTCCGGCTCAGGCAATGCTGCCGTATTGGCCTTTAATGGTACAGTCACACCGCATGCCGCGACGTTTGGCCTGCAGATTTCCGATATGGGTGCTGTTGTTCAGGCCGCAGGCAATCTCGGCCGCTGCATGTCGCCGGTTGCCGGCGTCAGTATCATCTGCGCGAAGATGGCCGGTGTCAATCCGATGGAACTCACCAAGCGCAATGCCATTCCCTGCATCGTGGCGGGCATCGTCATGATGGTCCTCGTCTTGTTCTGAGCGGGCAGGAGGGATGATGTTGTCAGCAGAAACAAATCGAAAGAGCTGGCTGCTGCTCGTCCTGATCTTTGTGGCCTGGGGCTTTGGCTACGTGGACAAGCAGGCCATCAATATTGCCGCCGTGCCTCTGCGCGAGGAACTTTCTCTGAGCACGGGTCAGATGGGCGCCGTCATGAGCAGCTTTTTCTTCATGTATTCGCTCATGACGCTGTCGGGCGGTTATCTGGCCAGCCATTTCGGCACGCGCCGGTCCCTTATCGGCATCGTGCTGCTCTGGGCCATTTTTTCCTGCCTCACGGGCATGGCTGGTTCCTTCCTGATGCTCATCAGCGTGCGCTTTCTGCTCGGCTTCAGCCAGGGCGGTTTCGGCCCCATCACGTCGGTGGCCATCGCAGAACTCTTTCCACCGGAAATGCGCGGGCGCGCCAAGACCTTCCAGGTATCGGCAGGCTCCATGGGCGTGGCTTTCGGTGCTCTGTTCTGTGCCGTATCGACAGCCTGGTTCGGCTGGCGTTCCATGTTTTTCTTCTTCGGCTTTATGGGCCTCCTCATCACGGTGCTCCTGGCAACGTTCTATCATACGAAGCCCGCAGCCGCAGGAGAACAGGGGGTTTCACAGGTGGGCCTCGGCACGATGCTGCGCAATCCGTTCATTTTAAAACTGGCGTTTATCCAGTTTGGCCTCGGCGTCTTCATCTGGGGTCTCAATGCCTGGCTGCCATCCTACTGGCTTGAAGTCAAGGGACTCGACATGGTCCATATGGGGACGCTCTCGATGGTTCCCTGGCTCGTGTCCTTTGTCCTGATGAATTTCAGCAGTTACCTTTTGGAAACGCGCTTCCAGCACAGCCAGAAGGCCGTGCTGACTGCATCGCTGCTTTTGGGTGCCGTCCTCATGTACGCGATGCTGCGAGCCGACAGCGTGGTAGCAGGGTTCTCGCTCCTGACGGTCGTCACGGTGCTCATGAGCATTGCCTCGGCCACCGTCTACATGATGCCGATGCAGTGGATGTCGGCGCATGAAGTCGGAACGGCGACGGGCGTGATTATTTTTGGCCAGCAGCTGGCGGGCGTGGTGGCACCCGTGGTCATGGGATATCTGATTTCCCTGTTTGATGGTTCCTATGATGCCGTATTCGGCTTCGTGATCCTCATCATCTTCCTGGGCGCTGGTACGGCGCTGTCCATAAAAGGAAAATAATATCTGCAATTGTTATAATAAGAAAGGCAGGCGTATATCATGGAATTACGCGATGAAATCAAGCAGCTTGTCGAACAGAAGAAAGACGAGTTTTTTGCGGTCAGTGATAAGATCTGGGGGTATGCTGAAACCCGCTTTGAGGAGTTCCAGTCGGCGGCATGCATCGAAGCCGCTCTGGAAAAGGAAGGGTTTACCGTCAAGAAAGACCTGGCTGATATGAAGACGGCTTTTATCGGCGAATACGGCCAGGGGAAACCGGTCATCGGCATCCTCGGTGAATACGATGCCCTTTACGGCCTGAGTCAGCAGGCTGGTGTGGCCGAGCCGAAACCCGTGACAGAGGGCGGCAAAGGCCATGGCTGCGGCCACAATATCCTCGGTGCATCGGCGCTGGCGGCTGCCGTTGCCGTCAAGGATTACCTCAAGGCGCATGGCATCCCAGGGACGGTCCGCTACTACGGCTGCCCGGGCGAGGAGAGCGGTTCCGGCAAGGCGTATATGGCTCGGGCCGGGCTGTTCCGCGATGTCGATGTGGCCCTTACTTGTCATCCGAGCTACGAGAACAGCATTACGGGCTACAACTTCCTGGCGACGCTGCAGGTCTGCTTCAAGTTCCACGGCAAGAGCGCGCATGCCGGTGCCTGCCCGCACCTCGGCCGCAGTGCGCTCGATGCCGTCGAGCTCATGAATGTCGGTGCCAATTTCCTGCGCGAGCATGTCATCCAGGAAGCACGTATCCACTATGCCATCACCAACAGCGGCGGTTCATCGCCGAATGTTGTTCAGTCGGAAGCTGCCGTGCTCTATCAGATTCGCACGCCGCAGCTGCCTCAGGCCAATGATATCTACAAGCGCGTCGTCAAGATCGCTCAGGGCGCGGCGCTCATGACGGAGACGCAGCTGGAAGTCGTCTTTGACCGCGGCAGCTCCAATATCATCCCGAACCGCCATCTCGAGAAGCTTGCCCATGACTGCATGATGGAATACGGCCCTGAGCCCATCACCGAAGAGGATCTGGCTTTCGCCCAGAAGATTGAGGATTCGCTTGTGGGCAGCGACCGCACGTACAGCCAGGATATCCTCGATATGATTTATGGCCCGATCAAGGGCAAAGAGCTTGGCAAGCTCATTGAAGGCAAGCTGATCATGGATACGGTTTATCCCTATACGCCGACGGAAACGCCGATTGCCGCCAGCACCGATGTGGGTGATGTCAGTTGGAACGTGCCGGTCGTACAGGTCCTGACCAACTGCTATGCCAACAATACGCCGAATCATTCCTGGCAGCAGGTCGCCCAGGGTAAATCGCCGCTTGCGCATAAGGGCCTGCTGCTGGCCGGCAAGACCATGGCGCTTACAGCCGTGCGCCTGATGCAGGAGCCGGAACTCGTCAAGGGCATCCGCGATGAATTCAAGGAACGCATGCAGGGCAGGGAATATGTCTGCCCGATTCCCCCAGAAGTCAAGCCGGCACCGCATCGCTGATGGCAGCCGAAGACAGGGCAGGATGATTCTGTCATGCTGGAATGGGAGGCAGCAGAATATGGAAGAAATCATGAAAGCAATCATGCAGGACAAGCGCGTCCGGAAGGCGCTGGTTTATCTGCAGGAAGATCAGGACCAGATGATGAAGGATCTGCTGGAACTCGTGCAGATCCCGGCGTTTTCCAATCACGAGCGTCAAAAGGCGGAAGCCATGCGCGATAAATTTGCGGCGTTAGGGCTGCAGGACGTCCATATGGATGAGGTGGACAATGTATTCGGCACGCTGCCGGGAGCGGGCGATGGCCCAAAGATCATGATGGCAGCTCACACGGATACGGTCTTTCCGCTCGATACGCCGCTTGCCCCGCAGAAAAAGGATGGCATCTGGTATGCCCCGGGCATCAACGATGATACACATGGTCTCGCGGACCTTCTGACCATGATTCGCGCCATCAAGGCCTCGGGACTGGTATTTGCAGGGGATATTGTCTTCTGCGCCAATGTCGGGGAAGAAGGCCTCGGGGACCTGCGCGGCGTCAAGCATATCTTCCGGCAGCCCAATGACATTGCCGCCTTTGTCTCTCTGGATACGCCGACGCTGGGCGGCATCGTGCATCGCGCAACGGGCAGTTCCCGTTACCGCGTGACGTTCCGTGGACCCGGCGGACACAGCTTTGCGGATTTCGGCCGTCCGAGCGCCATCCATGCCATGGGACGTGCCATTGCGCGCATCGCGGATTTTCAGGTGCCCGATGCGCCGAAGACGACATTTAATGTAGGCGTCGTAAAGGGCGGGACCTCGGTCAACACGATTGCGGCCGAGAGCAGCTTCCTGCTGGATATCCGCTCGGACAGTCCGAAAGAGCTGGCACGGCTGGAAGGGGAAGCCGAGGCAGCCATCAAGGCGGCTGTGGCGGCTGAGAACCGCCGCGGCACACAGCAGGGCGCGGTAGCGGCAGAAATCCAGCAGGTCGGTTCCCGCCCGGCTGGTACGCAGGCCGATGACTGCCAGATCGTGCGCATTGCGCAGACGGCTTGCCGGGCGCTGGGCATCGAGCCGGAGCTGCGGGATGAGACGAGCACCGATGCCAATATCCCCATTTCGCTCGGCATTCCCGCGCTCAGCGTGGGCCGTGGCGGCAGGGAAGGCGGCGTGCATACGACAGGAGAATGGTTTGATCCGACGAAGGCCTGGCTCGGACCGCAGAAAGATCTTTTGATGCTGCTCCTGATGGCAGGCCTGCAGGATGTTGCACCCGCGCAGCTGTCAAAGCGATGATAGGAAAAGGAAAAGAGGATATATATGGATATTGATCAGAAAGTCAAGGATATGGCGGAGCATTTGTATCCGGAAATGGTCAAGCGCCGCCGGGATCTGCACCGTCACCCCGAAGCGGGCTGGACCGAGTTCCGGACGGCCAGCATGGTCATTCAGGAACTTGAGTCTCTTGGCTATGAGGTTCATTTCGGCCGGGAGGTCATCGATGGCAGCCAGCAGATGGGCCTGCCAGACAAAGATGTGATGGATGCCTGCATGGAACGGGCTGTGAAAGAAGGCGCGGATGAGAAGCTCGTGGCTGCCATGGCCGGTGGCCGGACCGGCGTCGTCGGCATACTGCGCACGGGCCGCCCCGGCAAGACTGTCGCGCTGCGCTTTGACATGGACTGCAACGAGGTCGAGGAAGCAAAAGACGAAAAACATCGTCCCTATCGAGAAGGTTTTTTCAGCCTGCATCCGGGCTGCATGCATGCCTGCGGCCATGATGGTCATACGACGGCGGGACTGGCTGTTGCCAAGATCCTTGCAGGCCTAAAGGATGAACTGACGGGAACCGTCAAATTCATCTTCCAGCCGGCGGAAGAAGGTGTGCGCGGCGCACGGGCCATGGCAGCCAAAGGCGTTGTCGATGATGCGGATTACCTGCTCGGTGCACATCTCATGATGCCGCCGGTCGGTTTCCTCGGCTACGATGTCCGGGGCTTCCTCGCCACAACAAAATTCGATGCGGATTTTACGGGCGTGCCGGCACATGCCGGCGGCATGCCGGAGTGCGGCAAGAATGCTTTGCTCGCTGCAGCCAATGCAGCCATCAATATCCAGGGCATCACGCGCCACAGCAAGGGCGTGACGCGCATCAATGTCGGCGTGCTGAATGCCGGTACCGGACGCAATGTCATTCCGGCACATGCGCATATGGAGGTCGAGACGCGCGGCGCGACGACGGAGGTCAATGATTTTGTCCAGAAGCGTGCGGAGGAGATTCTCAAGGGCGCGGCCATGATGTACGATGTCAAGGTACAGTTCATCCAGACAGGCGGTGCCGCCAGCGGCAACAACTCGCCGGAACTCTCTGCGCATGTCAGGAAGACGGCTGAGCGTCTTGGTATCTTCAACCGTCTGGAGGAGGTCCATGATATTGGTGGCAGTGAAGATTGCTCCTATTTCATGGAACGCGTGCAGAAGCATGGCGGCCAGGCGGCATACCTGATCATCGGCGGTTCTCTCGCGGCTGTCAATCACAACAACTATTTTGATTTTGACGAACGGGCTCTGGTCCTCGAAGCACAGCTGCTGTCCACTGTGGCCTGTGAACTGGTGAAGGGATGATGAACATGGCAGACTCCATGCTCCTGCAGGATATGTATTTCACCACGCCGGAAATGAAGCGCATCTTTGGCGACCGGAACCGCATTCAGAAACAGATGGACTGCGAGGCGGCGCTGGCTGATGCTGAAGCGGAACTTGGCATCATCCCGCGGGCGATGGCTGATGAGATCATGCGCTGCTCCAACGTGGATTTGATCGACTTTGAGGCACTCCAGGCGGATTTCGTGCGCACGGGCCATCCGTTTGTACCTGTCGTCCATGCATACAAGAAAATCTGTCAGGATCAGGCCGGCGAATACGTGCACTGGGGCGCCACGACGCAGGATATCCTCGATACGGGGACGACGCTGCAGCTTAAAGAAGCCTTTACACTCCTGATGAAGCGCTTTGAGCGCCTCTATGAAGTGACGGCTGATGCTGCCTATCGTTACAAGGATCTTGTCATGGTTGGCCGCACGAACGGTCAGCAGGCACTGCCCATTACCTTTGGTTATAAAATAGCCGTCTGGGGCTTTGAGATCCGCGAGAATATCGACCGGCTCCATGAGTGCAGCCGGCGCGCCTTCCGCGGCCAGCTGGCCGGTGCTGTCGGGACGATGGCTTCCTTTGGCACCCAGGGCCTTGCGGTACAGGAACGCTTCCTGCAGAAACTCGGCCTGTCCGTACCGCCCATCGCCTGGTCGGTTTCCCGCCACCATTATGCGGAGCTCATGAATGATCTGGCCCTCATGGCAGCGACCATGGGCAAGATGGGTACGGAAATCTATGCCCTGCAGAAATCGGAGATCGGCGAGGTGGAGGAAGCGCAGGGAAAAGGCAGTGTCGGTTCTTCCACGATGCCGCACAAACGCAATCCCTTCCGCGCCATGGAGCTCTCCACGAATGCACGGCTGGCCCGCGGCTGCGCAGCCACGCTGATGGACTGCCTGGAGCTTGAGCATGAACGTGACCCGCGCGGGGCCTCGGCGGAAATCCCGCTCTTCACGCAGATCTGTTCTCTCGTTCACGCTTCTGTCGAGCGGGCAATTGGCCTTGTGGAACATCTGACGGTTTACCCCGCACATATGCAGCGCAACCTCGGCTGCCTGCATGGCTTGATCTTCTCGGAAGCCATCATGATGCATCTCGGCAGGAGTGTGGGACGTCAGACGGCTCATGCGATTGTCCATGAACTCTCCATGAAGGCTTTTCAGGAAGAGAGCAATCTGGGAGATCTCCTGAAGCAGGACCCGCGCGTTCAGCCGTATCTCTCGGCTGATGACATTGATGCAATCATGAAGCCCGAGCGTTATATCGGGCTGGCTCCTCTCTTTGCCGAGCGGCTGAAGCAGCAGAAGGATGCGTATTTTTCCTCTTCGAAGTCTCGCTGATCCCCGCATGTATGACGGAAATTTCCCCTGGCGGCAGGAAGATGGCCGTTTGAAACGAATATCATAGAAAGAGAATATTCGAGGGAAGGGGAAATGAGGATGAAGATTTTGGTCACAGGCGTCACAGGGCAGCTGGGACATGACTGTGTCAAGGAACTGGAGGACCGCGGCATCGAGGTGCGCGGCGTTTCGAGCAGGGACTTTCCTTTAACGGAGCCGGACGCGGTTCGCCGCTTCATGCTGTCATATCGGCCGGATGCCGTCATCCACTGCGCCGCCTATACGGCTGTCGACCGCGCAGAAGAGGAAGAAGCACGCTGCATGGCGGTCAATGCCGGCGGCACGCGTGCGCTGGCCGAGAGCTGCCGAGAGCTTGGGGCAAAGCTGCTCTACATCAGCACCGATTACGTTTTTCCGGGCGATGGGGAGAAGCCTTATGAAGTCAATGATGAGAAGGGACCGCAGAATGTGTACGGCCGGTCCAAGCTGGCCGGCGAACAGGCCGTGCAGGAACTGCTCGATGCGTATTTCATCGTGCGCATCTCGTGGGTCTTTGGCCTCAATGGCAGGAATTTCATCCGCACGATGCTGCAGCTCAGCGAAACGCATGATGTGCTTACAGTCGTCGATGATCAGATCGGTTCGCCGACATACACGCGCGATCTGGCGGTGCTGCTGGCGGATATGATCCAGACGGATGCGTATGGCGTTTATCATGCAACCAATGAAGGATTTTGTTCGTGGGCGGAGTTTGCGGCCGAGATCTTCCGCCAGGCAGGGTGCGGGACGAGTGTCAAGCCGGTGTCTTCCTCGGCTTATCCGACGAAGGCCGTGCGGCCAAAAAATTCCCGTCTGAGCAAGCGTTCGCTTGATGAAGCAGGATTCCTGCGGCTGCCCCGCTGGCAGGATGCAGTCGGGCGTTATCTCATCGAGCTTGATACCATAAAAAAACCATGATATATCGACAATGCCCATTCAGCGCGTACAAACAAGCAAATGTACGCGCTGTTTTCTTTTCTGCATGTACATAGTACATCTGATGGATACAAAAAGATAAAAAGGTCTTGCATCCCCGTAATGTTTAGTATATACTAACATATGTATTCTTGAGAGAAACGATTTTATTTTTCTAGGGGGATTCATATGTTTCATAGAATCGGAAAGAAATACCGCGAGACGGCGCTCATCAAGCTCATCGCGCTGGGCCTCGTGCTCGGTATCATCATTGCCATAGCCGCACCGGCGGCTGTGCCGGCTGTCGCCGTGCTCGGCGATCTCTTTGTCCGTGCCCTCAAGGGCATCGCGCCGGTGCTCGTCTTCGTGCTGGTCATGAATGCGCTGGCACAGAAGAATTCGGATGCAAGTGCGTCCATGAAGCCAATCGTAAGGCTTTACATCGTGGCGACATTCTGTGCTTCGCTCGTCGCCGTTGCCTATTCGTTTGCCTTCCCGACGACGCTGCACCTGCAGGTGACGGATGCGCAGCTGGCTCCGCCGTCCGGCATCATCGAGGTCCTGCACAACCTCATCCTGTCGGTCGTGGATAATCCGATTCATGCTCTTGCTACGGCCAACTACATCGGTATCCTCGGTTGGGCCTGCCTCGCCGGCATCGCGCTGCATTCGGCCGGTGATTCGACGAAAGCCATGCTCAATGATTTTGCCAAGACGGTCACGAAGATTGTCCAGTGGGTCATCCGCTTTGCTCCGTTCGGCATCATGGGCCTCGTGGCCAATGCCATCGGCACGAGCGGCCTCGGCGCGCTGGTCGGCTACATTCAGATCCTCGGTGTGCTGCTCGCTGCGTTCTTCTCCGTGGCCCTCATCATGAATCCGCTGATTGTTTATCTGCATATCCATCGCAATCCGTATCCGCTGGTCTGGACGACGTTGAAGGAAAGCGGCCTTTATGCGTTCTTCACGCGCAGCTCGGCTGCCAATATCCCGGTCAATCTTTCGCTCTGCGAGCGCCTGGGACTCGATGAAGATACGTATTCCATCTCAATCCCGCTGGGCGCAACGATCAACATGAGCGGTGCGGCCATCACGATTGCCGTCCTGTCTCTGGCTGCTGCGCATACACTCGGCATTGCGGTTGATCTGCCGACGGCACTCCTGCTCTGCATTGTCTCGACGATTGGCGCCTGCGGCGCATCGGGCGTGGCCGGTGGTTCGCTGCTGCTGATCCCGGTTGCCTGCGCTTCGTTTGGTATCGGCAACGATATCGCCATGCAGGTTGTCGGCGTCGGCTTCATCATCGGCGTCATCCAGGATGCCTGCGAGACGGCACTCAACAGCTCGACGGATGTGCTGTTCACGGCTACGGCTGAGTTTGCCCAGCGCGCGAAGGAAGGCACACTGCATGATGAGGATATGGTTCCGCACAGCAACTGAGATTCTTGATTTACAAGAGCATATAAGATGAACGAACCCCGCCGCAGTCAGGTGAGAGTCACTTGGCTGCGGCGGGGTTTATTATGGTTATTTCGTGATGAATGCTTACATTATGAAGGGAAAGCGCTGCGCTCCTGCGGGCGCCATACACCCCTCCGCTCTGGTTCGTTCGCATCCTCGTACCGTGTTGCGTGCCTATTTCCATCGATGTTTCAGACACAAAAAGATGGCCCGGAGGCCATCATTGGAAAGGCTTATTTGCGAATGATCAGAGCCATGAAGACGAGATCCTCGGTTTTGGAGATATTCTGGATGCCGTGCGTTTCGCCGTTGGGGCAGAACGTCGTCATGCCGGCTTCGATGACGGATTCCTGGCCGTTGTCGTTGTAGAGGGCTTTACCCGAGAGGATGTGATACGTTTCGGTGTTGCCCTCGTGCTTGTGGACGGCGATGCCGCAGAGCGGCGGTACGATGACTTTTGCATACATATCGCATTTGCCGTCGAGTTCAGCCGGCGTCAGCAGCTTGACGATCGTGATGGTGCCGAGGCCTTTCTGTGCCTGGCCTGGAACTGGTTCAATAAATGCCATGATAAACGCTCCTTTTGAGATAGATGCCTTGCCGCAGGAGGGCAAGTTTGCTACAATAAATATACAATCATTAGTTTCGAGAAAAATGCGGGGATTCCTCTAAAAAGATGGAATTTGCGCTTTATTTTTTTGGAGGATATGCACATGGTCTATCTCTTGAAGTTCGGCGCCAGCTGGATCCTGCCGCCGGGAATCTTCATCCTGTCGCTTTTTGCCTTGTCCTGGTGGCTGTTCAAGGAGCGTGGCGAAAAGAAAGCAGCGGGTATCCTGCTGGGCCTGACGTTTGCGTTTTACCTGCTCTGCACGGGAATGGTGGCGGAGCGCACGATGGGGTGGCTGGAATCTGCCTATGAGCCGCCGGCTGATCCGCAGGGCGATGTCATCATCATGCTCGGCGGCGGCGCCTATGACGATACGCCGGATGTCGACGGTACGGGCACGCTCTGCGCGAGTCCCGCAAGCCGCCTGCTGACGGCCGTGCGCCTGCAGCGCCGCCTCGATGTGCCGATCCTGCTTTCCGGCGGGCAGGTCTATGAGGATACGGGGGCGGAGGCGAAGATTGCCAAGCGCGTGCTCATGAGCCTCGGCGTACCGGAGGATAAGATTCTCACGGAGACGAAGAGCATCAATACGAGCCAGAATGCCCGTTTCTCGGCGGAGATTCTGCGGGAGCAGGGGCTTTCGCACCCGATTCTTGTGACGAGTGCCTTCCATATGAAGCGCTCGGTGCTGAACTTTGCCAAGCAGGGCATCGAGGTAGAACCGTTCCCGACGGATTACATGGTTTCGCACCATCCCGTTTTCCACTATACGAAACTGAGGCCGCAGACGGAGTCCCTGCTCGATAATGTGACGGTCCTGCAGGAAACCTTGCGGACCTTTGTGACGAGGTATATCGAATGACCAAGAATCTCACGCAGGGAGGCCCTGCGAAGCTGATTTTTTTCTTCACGATGCCGCTCATCGCCGGCAATATCTTCCAGCAGCTCTATGCCTTCATTGATACGCTGATCGTCGGCCGCTTCCTCGGTGTCAATGCGCTGGCCGCCGTCGGCTGTACGGGCTCGCTGATGTTTTTGATGCTGGGCTTTGTCATCGGCTTCACGACGGGCCTCAGCATCTATACGGGGCAGCGCTTCGGCGCCCGGGATGAAGCGGGCGTGCGCCAGAGTGCGGCGGCCTGTGCCATCCTGGCCCTGCTGATGTCGGTCATCCTGACGATTGTGGGCTCGCTTCTCTGCCACCAGCTGCTCGTCTGGATGCAGACGCCGGCGGAGATCCTGGCGGGGGCGTATTCCTTCATCAGCATCATCTATGGCGGCATCCTGTTCTTTGTGCTGTTTCAGACGCAGACGAATCTCATCCGGGCACTCGGCGACAGCACGACGCCGACGATTCTCCTGGCTGCGGGGCTGACGCTCAACATCATCTTTGAGCCGCTGGCCATCCTCGTGCTGGGCTGGGGCATCCCCGGCGCGGCGCTGGCGACGCTGGCCTCACAGGTCTGCGGCAATCTGCTCTGCCTGCTCTACATCTGGAAGAAGGTGCCGGCGCTGCACATCCGCCGTGAGGACTGGCACCTCTCGCGCGCGATTTTCTGGGAGCATTTGCGCATTGCCCTGCCCATGGGCTTCCAGTCTTCCATCATCGCTATCGGTGCGGTCATCCTGCAGGTGGCGCTCAACGGTCTCGGTCCTCTGGCCGTCGCCGCTTATGCGGCCGCGCAGAAGGTCGAGTCCATCGCGATGATGCCGATGATGTCGTTCGGTCTGGCCATGGCGGCCTATACGGCACAGAACTACGGCGCGCGGAAGTTCCATCGCATCGAGGAGGGGGTCTGGAAATGCTCGGCGATGTCCGTGACGTTCAGCATCATCGCCGGCATCTCCCTGATTTATTTCGGCACGGACATCATGCATCTCTTCGTGGGAAGCGGTCAGGAAGAGGTCGTCACCTACGGCGAGCAGTATCTCATCGTCAACGGTTCCTGTTACTGGATTCTCTCGTTTCTCTTCATCTTCCGCTATACGCTGCAGGGACTTGGTCAGAGCATCGTGCCGACGATTGCGGGCATCATGGAGCTCCTGATGCGCACAGCCGCAGCACTCTTCCTCTGCGGCTGGCTCGGTTATCTCGGCGCCTGCCTGGCCAATCCCATGGCCTGGATTGGCTCATGTGTTCCCCTGGCCATCGCGTTTTTCTGGACGCGGCGCAGCCTTCGGGAAAAATATACAGCAGATTCCTTAGAATAACAAAGCCCCCGGCAGGATTCGGGGGCTTTGTTGTCGAAAACAGGATACAACGAACCAATCACTGGGAATCCATGCCGATGATGCCGGTGTATCGAGCGACATCAGGGCATGATATTTTATGAAGGGGTGGATCATCGATGTATCAAGACGAGTATAAACGCTGGGCTGCTGCGGACCTCCAGGATTTTGATCTGAACAAGGAGCTGCGCGACATCGCAGGGGACGACGAGGCCATCAAGGACCGCTTCGCTGTAGCACTTGAGTTCGGTACGGCCGGACTGCGCGGTGTGCTGGGCGCCGGCACGAACCGCATGAACATCTGGGTCGTCCGTCAGGCGACGCAGGGTGTTGCTGACTGGGTCAAGACGCAGGGCGGCACGCAGACGGTGGCCATCAGCTACGACAGCCGCCTCAAGGGCTGGAATTTTGCGCGCGAGGCCGCGGGCGTTCTCGCTGCCAATGGCATCCATGTGCGCCTGTACGAGGAGCTCATGCCGGTTCCGGCGCTGAGTTTTGCCACGCGCTACTATCACTGCAACGCGGGCATCATGATCACGGCATCACACAACCCCGCACAGTACAATGGCTACAAGGCATACGGCCCGGACGGCTGCCAGATGACGGACGATGCAGCTGCCGTGGTCTACGCGTCCATCCAGAAGACGGATGTACTGACGGGAGCCAAGCACATAAGCTTTGCGGAAGGCGTCGAGAAGGGCCTCATCCAGTTTGTCGGTGAGGACTGCAAGGATGCATTCTATGCAGCCATCGAAGCACGTCAGGTCCGCCCGGGCCTGGCAAAATCGGCCGGCCTCAAGCTCGTGTATTCCCCGCTCAACGGCACGGGCCTCGTGCCGGTTACACGCGTGCTCAAGGATATCGGCATCACGGACATCACGATTGTGCCGGAGCAGGAGTATCCGAACGGCTATTTCACGACTTGCAGCTATCCGAACCCGGAGATCTTCGATGCGCTGGCCAAGGGCCTCGAACTTGCGAAGAAAGAGGGCGCAGATCTCATGCTGGCAACGGACCCCGATGCTGACCGCGTGGGCATCGCGATGAAGTGCGCCGACGGCTCCTATGAGCTCGTTTCGGGCAATGAGATGGGCGTGCTGCTGCTCGACTACATCTGCCAGGGCCGCATTGAGAAGGACACGATGCCGAAGGATCCGGTGGCCGTCATGTCCATCGTCTCGACGCCGCTGGCCGATAAGGTGGCGGAGCATTACGGCGTGGAACTGCGCCATGTGCTGACGGGCTTCAAGTGGATTGGCGATCAGATCGCAGGCCTTGAGGCTGCCGGCCAGACGGAACGCTTTATCTTCGGCTTCGAGGAAAGCTACGGCTACCTCGCCGGCCCGTACGTCCGCGACAAGGATGCTGTCGTTTCCTCGATGTTGATCTGTGAGATGGCGGCATATTACCGTTCCATCGGCTCTTCCATCAAGCAGCGTCTCGAGGAGATCTATCAGCAGTACGGACGTTATTACAACAAAGTGGATTCCTTCTCGTTCCCGGGCCTTTCGGGCATGGACAAGATGAAGGGCATCATGGAGCACCTGCGTCAGCAGCCGCCGACGGAGTTCGCCGGCAAGAAAGTGACGGAGGTCATCGACTATGCCGAGCCGGAGAAGACGGGCCTGCCGAAAGCCAATGTCCTGACGTATCGTCTCGACGATGGCTCGACGGTTGTCGTGCGCCCGTCCGGCACGGAGCCGAAAATCAAGACGTATTTCACGACGCTCGGCAAGGACCTCGCAGAGGCCAAGGCTGAGAAAGACAAGCTGGCGGAAGCCGTAAAGCCGCTGCTGGCTTAACGAAACAAAAGCAAGACTGAAGTGTATGGGATGAATGTATCGGCAAAGGGATTTGGTGTTTGTGGCATCCGGGGACTCTATCCGGATGTTGTCAATGAGGAGCTGGCCTATCGTGTCGGCCGCGCGTTTCCAGGGCTAGCAGGAGCCCGGAAGGTCGCGGTCGGTCACGATATCCGCCTCTCAGGCCCGTCCCTGCAGGCAGCACTCGTCAGGGGACTGACTGAGGCAGATTGCGATGTACTGGATATCGATCTCTGCGGTACGGAGATGATTGCGTTTGCCGTCAGGGCGTATCAGCTGGACGGCGGCATCATGCTCACGGCTGGCAGCGATGCGAAGGCGTATAACGGCATGACGCTCATGCGCCGGGATGCGTGCCTGCTTACGGGAGATACGGGCCTCAAGGACCTCGAAGCGCTTGTCCTGGCCGCGGAATCTGCACCGGCTGCCGTGAGGGCAGGCCAGGTGGAGAAGGAGGATATCACCGAGGATTACATCGCCGATATTCTCTCCCATATCGATCTCGACAGGCTCAAGCCGTTCCGGGTCGTCGCCAATACCGGCAACGGGGCGGCGGGGCCTGTCATCAATGCCATCGAGAAGAAGCTGCCCTTTGACATCGTCAAGGTCAACAACATTCCTGACGGCAATTTCCCGAATGGCGAGCCCGACCCGCTGCTGCCGGGAAATCGCGAGGCCACGGCCAAAGCCATCCTCGAAAACGAGGCAGACCTCGGTGCCGCCTGGAACTGTGATTTCAGCCGCTGCATTCTGTTTGATGAACGCGGGAACTGCCTTGAAAGCGGCAGCGGCGAAGACGGCGGCAGCAGCATGCTTGCCTGGCTGCGCGTGATGGAACGATGTTCGCAGTTCGGAGTTCACAGTGAGACAAATGCATGATATAATAGGGCCGTATGGTAATATACATGACTCATATGGCCGTTTGGAAGCACCCGGCTTCTTCATGCGGTTGTAACGGGAAAAAGAAAGAGGAGTGTTACAAAGATGAGTTTAAAACTGAAATCCGGCTTTACGTTTGACTATGACAACCTGTATGGCGAAGGCAAAGTCACGGAAGACGATCTGAAGTTTTATGAGAAAGATCTCAAGAAGGCTCACGAGGCCATGAAGGTCATGCGTGAGACGGGCTTTATCCGCGCCCACCTTTCCAAAGATGGCGAGCCGGAGAAGGTTCTGTTCTCGCAGCTGCCGTACGTTGAGGAAGGCCATCTGAACAGCCCGAGCTCTCTCAAGCATCTGCAGGAACTCACGGACCACGTCAAGGACAATGTCGATGTCGTCGTTTCGATGGGTATCGGCGGTTCCTACCTCGGCAACAAGGTCCTGTTCGACGTTCACTGCGGTTCGTTCTGGAATGAACTTTCGAAGGAAGAGCGCAACGGCTTCCCGCAGGTCTACTTCAGCGGCAACAACATTGACCCGCGCAGCACGGGTGACCTCATCCATCATCTTGAGAACGAGTCCAAGATCCTGCAGTATCATGAGAAACGCAACCTCAAGGTCCTGCTGCTCGTCATCTCGAAATCCGGCGGCACGCTCGATACGATGTCGAACTTCATGGTCGTCTACGATGCTCTGCAGAAGTTCCCGGGCATCGATGTCGAAGTCGTCGCTGTCACGGACCCGAACACCGAGAACCCGACGCTCCTCAAGAAGCTGGCCATCGAGAAGGGCTGGCCGCAGTACGCTGTACCGGATGGTGTCGGCGGACGCTTCACGATTTTCTGCGAAGTCGGCCTGACGCTGGCTGCCTGCATCGGCTTTGACATCCAGTCGTTCCTCGACGGTGCGAAAGACATGGATAAGGCCTGCCAGAACGATGATATCTGGCAGAACCCGGCTATGCTCAATGCTTTCCTGAAGTTTGCCGCTTCCGAGAAGCATGGCCGCGATATCGAAGTCATGATGCCGTATGGCGATTACCTCAAATCCGTTTCCGAGTGGTACATCCAGCTGCTCGCTGAATCCCTCGGCAAGCAGTTCAACAAAGAGGGCAAGGAAGTCTGCTATGGCCGCACGCCGCTCGTCGCAGTCGGCACGACGGATATGCACTCCCAGACCCAGCAGCATCAGGAAGGCAAGCTCAACAAGGTCGTCCAGTTTGTCAAGATTGACAAATGGGCAAATGACCTCACGATCCCGAATGTCTTCCCGGAAGCCAAGAAGCTTGCGGACATCTCTGGCGTCACGATGAGCCAGGCTCTTGAAGTCGCTCGTCAGTCGAATGCCGATGCCCTGGCTTCCAACAAGCGCTACAATGCTTGCTTCACGCTGCCGGAGCTCACTCCGTACCACCTCGGCGAACTTCTGTACATGCTGGCTATGAGCGTTGCCTATGAAGGCGAACTCGCAGATGTCGATGCCTTCAACCAGCCGGGCGTTGAGTCCTACAAGCGCATCATGGGACCGAAACTCGCGGCTCTCAAGGCACAAAACAATAAATAATGGTTCAGCTCGTCTGATCCTTTGAAGGAAGAACCAAAAGCTCTGCCGGTCTTGTATCGGCAGGGCTTTTTTCTTTTTCTTACCTATTCAGGAGGTGGGCGCTTGACGATCTCATTGACAAAACATCAAAAATGCGGGGCCGGGCTGCTGGCAGGCCTTGCCGTTCTGGTCCTCTGGTGCTGGCCGGAGGATGAGGAGCAGCTGGAGATGCAGCCCGTGGCAGCCGAGGCCGGAAGTCAGGAAAGCGTGGCGAAGCCGAAGCTCGTACAGCAGGAACCAGCAGCTCTGGCGGAGATCCCGCTGTCTGAGCTGCGCAATCCCTTTTCCCTGCACCATGAGAAACGCGCGGAGAGCCAGTCTGTTCCCGGCAAACCATCTGTACGGCCAGATGCTTCACCGGAGAGAGCATCCGTGTCGCAAGGCACAGGCGGGGGCGCAGCCTCGAGGCCGGAGGGAGAAGCAGCTGCCCCGCAGCAGAGAACACCGGCAGAAGTGTCATCTGCTGTTCACCTGCGCGGGATACTCTACGGGGAAGCCGGGCGGTTCGCAATCCTTGCGGCCGGCTCGAAAAGTGCGTCCCTTACGGAGGGGGAGTCGTTTGCCGGCTGGCAGGTGCAGAAAATCGAGCGGCAGGGTGTGCTGCTGCTCGGGCCTCAGGGGGAACAGTATCTCCGTTTGCTTCATTCCGCTCGTCATTCCGATTAAGGTGAAAGAACTGGAAAGGAAGGTATAAGGCATGGGTATCAGAAGGCAGTCTTTTTTCCTGGGCAGTCTGGCGGCTGTCATCGCTTTGGGCAGTTCTCTCGTGAGTCCGTCCGCTTCGGCTTCGCCCGTCCAGGTGCAGGTCGAGGGCGGCGAAGTGCGGGATGTCATGATGTCGCTGGCGCGCATGAAGGGCATGAGCCTGATCTTTGATGAGGACATCAGCGGCCAGGTGACGATTTCCGCATCAGCAGAGCCGGAGCAGCTGCTGCGTCAAGTGGCGGCACTGAAGGGACTGGTGCTCGTGCAGGAGGAGAACGCGTATCTTGTGACGCTGCCGTCGAAAGCCGCCGCCCTGAAGCGCGTTCACGTCTATCCTGTGCGCCATGCCGACCCGTATGAACTGGCCCGGGCTGCCAGTCTCAGCCTCATGGCAGAGCATCCGGCACATGATGGGAAGGAAAAAGAGACGCCTGCGGCGGAGGAGGCGAAAAGACGCATCCTGGTCGACAGCGCGACGAACAGCCTCTTGCTTTACGGCGATGCGGCAGAAGCGCAACACACGATGTCCCTGCTGCGGGAGCTCGATGTGGAGCCGCGGCAGGTGTCGCTCGAGGCGAAGGTCGTGGCGATTTCCAAGGATGCGGCGAAGCAGCTCGGCGTGGAATGGCAGTGGTCGAGTCTGCCGCGCTATCCGGAACACAGTGAGACGTATCGCCACAAGGGCACGAACCGCGAGGAGAAGGAGTATGAGATTCACCGCTCGACGGGCGGCGAGGGCGTGCCCGGCATCATCCAGTTCGGGCGCGGCCCTGAAGGCATCCCGTTTGAGTTTTACTATGGTGCCAAACTCCATGCACTCGTATCAGACGGCAAGGCCAGGATCCTCGCGCGTCCGAATATCACAACACTGCAGGGCAGGGAAGCCGTCATCAACATCGGCGGTGAGGTTCCCGTGCCGACGCAGACGGTCAATGAGACATCGACGACGACGACTTTTTCTTACCGGCAGGCCGGCATCATCCTGCGCTGCCGCCCGCGCCTGCATGACGATGGCCGTATCACGGCTGAGGTCCATACCGAGGTCAGCTCACCGCTTTATGTCGCCGATATCAAGGCGTATCGCTTCCAGAACCGCCGGGCCGATACGACCGTATCCCTGCGGGATGGGGAAACGATGGTCATCGGCGGCCTGATCGGCAGCGAGGAATCGCGCACCATGAGCAAGATCCCCTTCCTTGGCGACCTGCCCATACTGGGTAATTTTTTCCGCAGTCTCAAGAAGAGCCATTCAGAATCCGAGGTCATGATCTTCTTGACGGCACATGCTCTGCCGGATGGCAGCGCAGGAACGTCCAACAGCATGTAAGCGCATGGGATGGGCGCATGGTTTGACAAAAGACGGAAAGTCAGCAATAATGATTTTCAGAGAGAGCATGCCTCCACTGCGGGAGGCTGCTGCCTGATCATGTCGAGAGGAGGGATTGATGCCTTGGGCTATATCTGCCTTACCGTGTTCCTGTTTTGTGTTTCACTGCTGCCGCCGGCCTATCTGCGCTACTATCCGTTCCGTTCCATCGCCGGTTCAACGACGCGCCGTTTCCTGATTGGCGGCCATCTCATTATCTTCCTGCTGGAGTTAATCCTGCTGTCCCTGTTGTTTTACCGGGAAATCCTGACGTTTGATGACGGCATCTTCCAGAAACTGTATTATTTCTGTTATATGCCGCATTTCCTGCTGCTGATTTTCACGATACGGCCCTATTGGTTCCGCCATCTCTTTGTCCTCGGACTGCAGGCCATCTACATGATTTCGATTCATACGCTGGCGCTCGAGGTGTTCAAGATGCTTTTGCCGCAGGCCTGGATGTTCAACCGCTTCCACTTGTACTTTGTCATCTACCTCGCGCTGTTCCTGCTCGGGATGCCGCTGATGATGCGCATCCTGCGGCAGCTTTTCACGTCCCGTCAGCTCCTCGGGAAGCGTCCGTCGTTCTGGTTGTACCTGGGCCCGGTGCCGCTGCTCTTATGCTACTACCACGGCAACGCCGGGTATATGACGCTGGATCCCTCGCTTCTCTTCCTGCCTTCCATCCAGCTTTACACCGTGGTCACGAGAGGCGTGCTGCTGCTCGTCGGCCTGTTCCTGGTGGTGTCGATACGCGACGGTATCCTGCAGGTGCAGAAGATGTTTTCCCTAAAGGAGCGGAATCTGCAGCTGCAGGAGCAGTTGACGCAGCTCAACGATTATGCCGTTTCCCTGCGCCAGGAACAGAAGGAGCTGGCCATTCTGCGCCATGACAGCCGTCATCAGCTGCGGATGCTGGCGGAACTCGTGGAAAACGGCCATTATCGGGAGGCGGAGCAGCTGCTGCTGCGACTCCAGGAAGAGATGGTGAAGAAATGAAGGCATTCTTCGTATCGCTTGGCATCACGACAATCTACACGCTGGTCCTGCAGATTTTTTATTCCCTGCAGATCCTGCCGTTCCGGAATTTCCTGGAACAGAAGCAGAAGCGGCAGCTGGCTGCCTGCTGGGCCATCATGGTCCTGTTGGAAATCATCGGCTTCCAGTTCCTGATCGGGCAGGATATCTTTCCTTCGCATGCTGCTGCCTACTGGGCGATGGGATATGTGGGCTGGCTGCCGCCCTTCCTGCTGAGTCTCTGGTTCACGAAACCATTCTGGATCGGCCATTTGTTCATTCTGTCATTCCGCATCCTGCTCACCAGTTGTTTCTATACCTTCATGCGCCATTTCTTCCTGGCTGCCTTCCCCGATACGCCCTTTGAGGACCTTTGTCTGGAGGAAATCCTCTTTTACGGAGGGCTGTGCCTGATTTCCTTTCCCTTCCTGCTGCGCTTTTTCACCAATGTGTTCAGCCACTTCCAGGAAGCGTCCACGCGGCGTTACTGGCGTTCCATCACGATCATCCCGATGCTGCTGGCCATCGATACGCTCTACATCAGCCTTTATGATTCGCAGGAGCAGTATTTCAGCCTGCTCGGCGCGCGCTTTTTCCTGCTCGCCGTGATCGTCCTGCTCATGGCCAGTGTGCGCAGCGGCCAGGTGGAGGTGTATGAGGAGCTCGATACGTATGAGAAGAATCACACGCTGCATCAGCAGCTCGTGTCAGCGGCGAATTATGTGGAGATGTCCCGGGACTCGAAGCGGCGTATGGCGGCCATTTACCAGGAGCGGCGGGAACATCTGACGAAGCTCCTGGCTCTCGTGCAGTGCAGGGACCGGGATGGCGTGCTGGCATACATCGAGTCGCTCGGCATGGAGTTTGACCGCACGAAACTGCCGCGGTACTGTCAGAACGTCCTCATCAATGCGGCTCTGACGGTTTACCTTTCGCGGGCGAAGGAAGAGGGCATCCCCGTTACGGCGGCCGTCGATCTGCCGGAGGAGATACCGTTCAGCGGGGATCTGTCCATCGTGCTGTCCAACCTGCTCGAGAATGCCCTGCTGGCCAGCCGCAGACAGCCGCCGGACTGCCGGAATATCACGGTGGTGGCCCGGCGGCAGGGCGGCATGCTGAATATCCTCGTGAAGAATCTGTTTGCCGGCTTCGTGCCGTTCGATGGCGACGGTTTGCCCGTGACGCATGTCACGGGGCACGGCCTCGGCATGAAATCCCTGGCCCGTTTCCGTGATAAATACGAAGCTGGTGTCCTGTGCCAGCAGAAGGATGGCTGGTTCATCACGTACCTGCAGGTATCGATGGCGCCGGTTGAATCCCTGGATTAAACAAACAACGGGAGCTGCACGTGCAGCTCCCGTTTTCTGTTTGCCTTCAGGTGGCGAACATGAATTGGAAGTAGAGTTCCTGGAATTCCCGGTACTTGCGCTTGCCGAGCGGGATGTGATGGCCATGAATCTCCACGTATTCTGTCTTGATCAGATGAATGGCATTGAGGTTCACGAGGTAGCCCTTGTTGGGCGAAGCGAACTGTCCCGGCGCAATCTTGTCGAGTTCTTCTTTCATTTCCTGGATGGATTTTCTCGTTTCCAGCATGGTGTCGTCGTTGAGATGAACCTGGATGATGTGGCCGTGGCTTTCCATGTACAGGATGCGGGCGATTTCCTCGACTCGGATGCCGCCGCCCACGAGCCGGAAGATCATCTTGGCGCTGTTTCGCTGGCGGATGTAGGAGAAGGCCCGGTCCATAGCCTTGTTGAACTGATTTTGCGTAAAGGGCTTCAGGAGATAGTCCGTCGCCTTTACGGCAAAGGCATCGACGGCAAATTCATCGCTCGTGGTCAGGAAGATGATCTCGGCCCTGCTGTGCCGGTTCCGGAGCTCCTGTGCCGCGTCCATGCCCGAAAGACCCGGCATGCAGACATCGAGCAGGACAATGTCGAACACAGCGCCATGTTCAATGGCATCGATGAAGGCAAAGGCGCTATCGAAGTCTTCATAAGAGACGAATTCCCGCTTGGTCTTAAAGTAGTTTTCCGCTGCTTTTCGGATGAGCTGGACTTGTTCCGCCTGGTCATCACAAATTGCAATCCGTAACATCGTATCTCCTCCCTCATGCCCGCAGGCCGTATTCATATTTTATATTATACCAAGTTTAGCGGGACTCGGCAGGAAAGGTGTCCTGAAGTGGCGATTTTTTGACATGAACGGATGGTTTTCAGGCCCGTCTGACGAAAATGATACCGTACGGATTCTTGTCATCCCTTCTTTTTTTTTTGATGCATTTAGGTTATAATAAGATAGGAAATTGATTTATGAATGAGATTCGTAATTGATGCGGATTCATAACAGTTGGAAATGAGCTGGGGTGCGGAGGGATGACGATGCAGTATCCCCTGAATATGGAATTGGGTGGCCGGTCGTGTGTCGTGGTCGGAGGCGGTCGTGTGGCACAGCGGAAGACGGCCACCCTGCTTTTTGCCGAGGCAGATGTGACGGTTATCGCGCCGCAGCTGACGGAACGGCTCGCTGCTATGGCGGCGAAAGAGAAGCTGCGATGGCTGCCAAAGCCGTATGAGCGCGGCTGTCTCTCTGCGCTGCAGCCCTTCCTGGTTTTCTGCACGACGGATGATTCCGCCGTCAACCGGCAGGCGGCTGCGGAGGCGAAATCCCTCGGTGCGCTCGTCAATGCGGCTGAGCAGCCGGAGCTTTCTGATTTTACGGTACCGGCCAGCGTGCGGCGCGGGGATGTGCTCTTTACGGTTTCGACAAATGGCAGGAGTCCTGCGCTTTCCCGCCAGTTGCGGCAGCAGCTCGAAGCGGAGTTCCCCGCGTTGCTCGGGCTGTGGCTGGAGCATTTGAGTGCCCTGCGGAGCCGGATGAAACAGGAGCTCTCGACGAGTGAGGCGCGCCAGGCATTCTGGCGGCGGGCGCTCGATAAACGTGTATTATCTTTAGTGGAAGCTGGTCATCTTGACCAGGCGGAGGTTGAAATTCAACATGCAATTACTGAGTTTGGGTCTGAATCATAAGACGGCACCTGTTGATGTGCGGGAGCGCTTTGCCATTTCCAAGCAAGCCGTGCGCGATGGCCTTGAAAACCTCAATGAATACGAGGGGATTTCCGAAGCCGTCATCCTCTCGACCTGCAACCGCAGCGAGATGTATGCCGTGGTCGATGATGCACAGGAGGACCTTGCCACGCTCAAGCAGTTCCTGTTTGACCTGACGGGCAATGAGGAGGATATCGACGCCTATCTCTACTCCTTTGTCGATGAAGAATGCATCCGTCATTTGTTCCGCGTCGCGTCGAGTCTGGATTCCCTGGTGCTCGGCGAAGGCCAGATCCTGTCGCAGGTCAAGGATGCCTACGCGATTGCCCGCGAGGCGGGCACGACGAGCACCGTGCTCAACACGCTGTTCCACCGCGCCATTGCGACGGGCAAGCGCGTGCGCACGGAGACCCGCATTGCGTACAATTCCGTTTCGGTCAGTTATGCGGCTGTCGAGCTGGCGCGCGAGAAGCTCGGCCCGCTCGAGCAGTCGAGTGCTCTGATCTTCGGCGCCGGCAAGATGGCGGAGCTCACGGCCGAGCACCTTGTGTCGCACGGCATCAAGAAAATCTACGTGGCCAACCGCCATTTCGAGAAGGCACAGGATCTGGCCGCCCGCTTCCACGGCGAGGCCGTGCCCTTTGAGGGTGCGCTGAAGCATGCGGCCGATATCGATGTGGTCGTCACGTCCACCGGTGCGCCGCATTATGTGGTCAAGCCCTGGGAGACGCGCCAGCTCATGACGAAGCGCAAGGGACGCCCGATTTTCTTCATCGACATCGCCGTGCCGCGCGATGTCGATCCGGAGGTCAGCAACATAAAGGGGGTCATCCTCTACAACATCGATGCGCTCGAGGCTGTCGTCGATGAGCATGTTCAGGAACGCCAGGCCGAGGCCAGGGGCGCTGAACGCATCGTCGAAGAAGAGGTGCAGTCCATCGAGGACAAGTTCCAGTATCTGTCGTTCCGGCCGCTGATGGCCCTGCTCTCGGAGCGCTGCGAGCGCATCCGTCTGCGGGAAATCCACCGGGCTTCCTCGAAGCTGCCGGATCTGACGAAATCGGAGCGTCGGCAGATTGAGCACATGACGCGCATGATCGTGCGCAAAATCCTGCGCATGCCGATGATGAAGCTCAATGCTTCCGCCGGCACGCCGAATGAACAGTTCTACATCGACGCCATGCGCGCCTTATTCAAACTTGATACGATAGGGGAGACGGGAACCAGTGAAAAACGACACAATCATTATCGGTACGCGGAGCAGTAAGCTGGCCCTCTGGCAGGCGGATTACGTGGCGGACTGCCTGAAAAAACGCTATCCGTCGCTGCGGGTCGAGAAGAAACTCATGACGACCAAGGGTGACAAGATCCTCGATGCGCCGCTTGCCAAGATCGGCGGCAAGGGGCTTTTCACGAAGGAGCTGGAGCAGGATATGCTGTCTGGCGGCATCGACATTGCCGTGCACAGCCTCAAGGATATGCCGACGGAGGTCCCGGAGGGCCTCGTCATCTCAGCCATCACGAAGCGCTTTGATCCGGGCGATGCCGTGGTGAGCCCGCATTACAAGACCCTGCGGGCTTTGCCGCAGGGCGCCAAAGTCGGCACGTCGAGTCTGCGCCGCAAGGCGCAACTCCTGCATGTACGCCCCGATCTTCATATCGAGGATTTGCGCGGCAACGTCAATACGCGCCTGCGCAAGCTCGAGGAAGATCATTTCGATGCAATCATCCTGGCCGTGGCGGGCCTCAAGCGCCTGGGCTTTGGCGACCGCATCACAGAGGTCCTGCCGCAGGAACTCGTGCTGCCTGCCGTGGGGCAGGGGGCGCTGGCCATCGAGACGCGTCGCGAGGATAAAGAAGTGCGTGAGCTCATCGCATTCCTCAACGATGCGAAGACGGTGCGCTGTGCAGAGGCAGAGCGGGCCTTCCTCGCGCGCGTCGAGGGCGGCTGCCAGGTGCCGGTCGGTGTTTATGCGACGCCGCTCGATGAAGACCGGCTGCGCGTGCAGGCGGTGATTGCCTCCTTGGATGGCGCCCGCCTGTACCGCGATGAACTCAGCGGCAGTGCGGCAGGAGCTGCCGTCCTCGGCCGTGAGCTTGCCGACCGGCTGCTTGCGGCGGGCGGCCTTGCCATCCTGCATGAGCTCGGGCTCTTGCTCGACCGCTCGTGATTTTTCAGCAGGGCTGCTGAAAAAAGAGGATGGCAGCCGCTGCTGGCAATAGAATGCTTGAAAAGGGAGAGATCAATACATGGCTGGTATGGTATATTTGGTGGGCGCAGGTCCGGGCGATTATCGCCTCGTCAGCATCAAGGCAGTGGACTGCCTCAAGAAGGCCGATGTGGTCGTTTACGACCGGCTGGCGGACGACCGCATCCTGAAGTGGGCGCCTGAGGAAGCCGAATACATTTACGTCGGCAAGGCCTCGAGCCATCACACGATGAAGCAGGGCGACATCAATCAGCTGCTCGTGGATAAGGCAAAGGAAGGCAAGACGGTCGTGCGCCTCAAGGGCGGCGATCCCTTCGTTTTTGGCCGCGGCGGCGAGGAGGGCATTCTGCTCGAGGAGAACGGCATTCCGTTTGAGATCGTGCCGGGCATCACGTCGGCGATTTCCGTGCCGGCTTATGCGGGCATCCCTGTGACGCACCGTGCTGTCGCGACGTCCTTCGCTGTCATCACGGGTCATGAGGACCCGACGAAGGGCCAGAGCAACATGCGCTGGGACAAGCTCGCGACGGGCGTCGATACGCTCGTGTTCCTGATGGGCGTGGCCAACCTGCCGCACATCACGCAGGAACTCATCAACAACGGCCGCCCGGCCGATACGCCGGCTGCCGTGATTCGCTGGGGCACGAAGCCGGAGCAGAAGGTCCTCATCACGACGGTGGGCAAGGCTGCCGAGGATGTGAAGCGCACGGGCCTGAAACCGCCGGCCATCTTCATTGTCGGCGAGGTCGTGAAGCTCCGGGACAAGCTGCAGTGGTTTGACAAGCTTTCTCAGCGGCCGCTCTTTGGCAAGACGATACTTGTAACGCGGGCGCGCAGCCAGGCCTCGAAGCTCACGGCTCTGCTGGAAAATCTCGGTGCCCGCGTCATCGAGAAACCGGCGATTTCCATCGCAGCTCCTGCTGATGATTACCGTGCCGTCGATGAGGCCATCGGGCATATCACCGATTACCAGTGGCTGATTTTCACGAGCACGAATGGTGTGGAACGCTTCTTCGCGCGCCTTGACAAGGCAGGCAGGGACGTGCGAGCCCTCGGCTATGCGAAGATTGCGGCCATCGGCCAGACAACGGCGAAAAAGCTTTTCTCTTACGGCATCCGCGCCGATGTCGTGCCGCAGGAGTTCCGCGCGGAAGGCGTCATCGAGGCGCTCAAGGGCAAGCTGCCGCCGCATGCCAAGATTCTGCTGCCGCGTGCGGCGGAGGCGCGTGAGATCCTGCCGGAGAAGCTCCGCGAGCAGGGAGCGACGGTCGATGTCGTGCCGGTTTACCGGACGGTGGCGGCCGAGGTTTCTGCGGAGGAGGCGGAAGCCCTGCGTGAGTCGCTCGCGAACGGGGAAATCGATTTCGTGACGTTTACGAGCTCTTCGACGGTATTGAATCTCATCAAGATTCTCGGCGGTACGGAAGCCTTGCAGCATGTCCGCACGGCCTGCATCGGCCCGGTGACGGCAGCGACCGCCCGCGCGCAGGGCATCGAGCCTTCCGTCGTGGCGAAGACGTACACGATTGAAGGCCTGGTGGAGGCCATGCGGGCCTCGTTGTGAGGGCCTGTCCGCAAGAGCTCTTCCTGAACCTGTATTTTCATGGAATACCGTGCCAGTGGGGGCGGCTTCCTTTTTGAACTTTAGGAGATGTTGTTATGTACAATCAGAAACTTCGTCCGCGCCGCATGCGCATCACGCCGGCCATGCGTGCCATGGTCCGCGAAACGAATCTTTCGGCCAAGGATTTTGTCTATCCAATCTTCGTCGTACCGGGCGAGCATGTGAAGGAAGAGATTCCGAGCATGCCGAACTGCTACCATCTCTCGGTGGATAATGCGGTCGAGCTGGCCAGGGAAATCGCTGCACTCGGCATTCCGGCCGTTGAGGTATTCGGCCTGCCGGCGTACAAGGATGCGGATGGTTCCTCGGCCTGGGATCCGACGAGCCCGGTACAGCGCGCCATCAAGGCCATCAAGGCTGCCGTGCCGCAGCTCATGATTGTCGGCGATGTCTGCCTCTGCCAGTACACGACGCACGGTCACTGCGGCCATCTCGAAGGTCATTACGTCGATAACGACAAGACGCTCAAGCTCCTGCAGAAAGTCGCCGTCTCGCAGGCTGAAGCCGGTGCCGACATCATCGCACCGTCCGACATGATGGACGGCCGCGTGGCTGCCATCCGCGAAGCCCTCGATGCACATGGCTTCATCAATGTTTCCATCATGAGCTATGCGGTCAAATACGCATCGGGCTATTACGGTCCGTTCCGCGATGCGGCAGACAGCGCGCCGCAGTTCGGTGACCGCCGCCAGTATCAGATGGACCCGGCCAATGCGCGCGAGGCCCTCAAGGAAGTCGATCTCGACGTCATGGAAGGTGCGGATATCATCATGGTCAAGCCGGCGCTTGCCTATCTCGATATCGTGCGTCAGGTCCGCGACCACATCCATCATCCGATTGCCACGTACAACGTCAGCGGTGAGTACGCGATGGTCAAGGCTGCGGCGCAGAACGGCTGGATCGATGAGAAGCGCATCGTGCTCGAGACGCTGACGAGCATGAAGCGCGCCGGTGCCGACATCATCATCACGTATCATGCCATGGATGCCGCAAGATGGCTGCAGGAAGAGGAGTAAGCGATGCTGAATCTGGAAAAATCGAAAGCGGCCTTTGAAGAGGCCAAGAATCTGATGCCGGGCGGCGTCAACAGCCCGGTGCGCTCGTATGCCAACGTCGACTGCAACCCGCCGTTCATCGCGAAGGCGAAGGGCGACCGCATCTTCGACATCGATGGCAATGAGTACATCGACTACGTCGGTTCCTGGGGCCCGATGGTCGTCGGTCATGCACATCCCAACGTCGTCAAGGCGCTGCAGGAGGCCGCCGAGCGCGGCACAAGCTATGGCGCGCCGACGCTCCTGGAGTCGGAGCTTGCGAAGCTCGTCATGAAGGTCTATCCATCCATTGAGATCATCCGCATGGTCAACTCGGGCACGGAGGCGACGATGAGCGCTCTGCGCCTGGCACGCGGCTACACGGGACGCGACAAGATCGTTAAGTTCATCGGCTGCTACCATGGCCACAGTGACAGCCTGCTCGTCAACGCCGGTTCCGGCATGGCGACATTCGGCGTGCCGAGTTCGCCGGGCGTCACGAAGGGGACGGCTGCCGATACGATTTCCGTGCCGTACAACGATGCCGCAGCCATCACGAAGGTCATGGATGAGATGGGCGATGAGATTGCCGCCGTCATCGTCGAGCCGGTGGCCGGCAACATGGGCTGTGTGCCGCCGAAACAGGGCTACCTGCGCACGCTGCGCCGCCTGACGGAAGAGCACGGCACGCTTCTGATCTTCGACGAGGTCATGTGCGGCTTCCGCGCCTCGCTCGGCGGTGCACAGGCAGCCTACGGCATTACGCCAGACCTCACGTGCCTCGGCAAGATCATCGGCGGCGGCCTGCCAGTCGCCGCTTATGGCGGACGCCGCGACATCATGATGAAGGTTTCGCCGGCCGGCCCTGTTTATCAGGCGGGCACGCTCTCGGGCAATCCGCTGGCAATGACGGCCGGCATTGAAACGCTCAAGCTCATCACGGCTGAGCCGGAACCCGGCGAGGCCGACTACAGCCGCAGGCTGACGCTCAAGACGAAGAAGCTGCTGCTCGGCTGGCTCGAAAAGGCCAAGGAAGCCGGTGTCACGATCCAGGCGCATCAGGCCGGTTCCATGTTCGGCATCTTCTTCAACGAGCATGAAGTTTACGATTACGAGGATTCCTGTGCATCGGACCAGGAGGCCTTCAAGGTCTGGTTCAAGAGCATGCTCGAGCAGGGCATCTATCTGGCACCGTCACAGTTTGAGACGCTCTTCATGTCGGGCGCGCACAGCGACGAGGATATCGACCGCACGATCGAGGCTGCCGGCAAGGCCTTTGCCGACGTGGCCGCCAGCCGCCGCTGACCTCACATATAATTGCATCCGCCCGAAAAAAAGGGGAACCAAGTGAAAAATCACCTGGTTCCCTTTTTGACGTTCGTGCTGTTTACAGGACCTTACTGCTGCGCGTGCTTCTGCAGCAGGGCGCCGGCTTCCTTGTCGACGATGACCGTTACATCGCGGTGCAGCTGCAGGATGCTGGCCGGTGCGCTCGGGCTGATGCTGCCGTAAACCGCATTGTAGACGGCCTCGGCCTTGTTGCTGCCGCTGGCCAGCAGGACGACCTTCTTGGCCAGCATGATCGTCTTGATGCCCATGCTGATGGCGTAGCGGGGGACTTCCGATTCATTCTCGAAGAAGCGGGAATTGGCCTCGATGGTTTCATCGTCGAGTTTGACCTTGTGCGTCGTCGCCTCGAATTTGATGTCCGGCTCATTGAAGCCGATGTGGGCGTTCCGGCCGATGCCGAGAATCTGCAGGTCGATGCCGCCTTTTTCCTCGATGAGCGCATCGTAGCGCCTGCCTTCGGCGTCGATATCCTTGGCCATGCCGTCGGGGATGAAGATGTTTTCCGGCTTGATGTTGATGAAATCAAAGAAGTTGTGCTTCATGAAGTAGTGATAGCTCTGCGGATTGTCCGGGGACATGCCGATGTACTCGTCGAGGTTGAACGACGTGACCTGGGAGAAATCGAGGCCGACCATCTCGTGAACGGCGATGAGTTTCTTGTACATCTGCAGAGGCGTGCTGCCCGTGGCCAGTCCGAGGACGCTGTCAGGTTTGAGATAAATCTGGCCTGCGACAATCTTAGCTGCTTCTTTACTCATTTCATCATATGAATTCGTAACAATTACACGCATGATATTCTCCTATCTGCAGCTCACTCGCTGAGGCGCAGGATATTGATGGCGTCAGCGGTATCTTGCTTGCTCTTTACAGACTGCTCAGGCCGTTCTTTGACAACCTGGGTGTAAATCAAATCAATGATAAAGATCTGGGTCAACTTCGTGACGATGGAGCCGGTTTCCAGCATGGTTTCCTTGGTCTTGTAGAAAATGCAGAGATCGGCGTATTGACGCAGAACGGTATGGGGATTCGACGTGATCACGGCGAGATGTGCGCCGTTCTTCTTGGCCAGCCTCGCTGCCTGCAGGATTTCCGATGATTCACCGGAATGACTGATGGCGATGACGGTATCCTTCGGATGGATCAGCGACATGTGCAGCATGATCAGATGGCTGTTGTCGAGTCCGATGGCATCGAGTCCGATGCGCTGGAATTTGTAGGCGGAATCGTCGGCGACGAAGCCGGAATTGCCGAGGCCGATGAAGTAGATGCGGTGGCCGTTGGTCAGGAGCTTCACGGTGCGGGCGATGATGTCCTCGTCAAGGTGACGCACGGTCTGGCGCAGGGCCTCGACACTGATGGACATCAGCTTTTTGGCCGTTGTCAGAATGGATTCATCCGTCGTGATGTTGTGGTTGATGATGGTCTGCTGCTGATTGCGGCCGGAGAGTTCTTCGGCCAGACTGACTTTGAAATGCTGGAGATTGGGAAATCCCATCTTGCGGACAAAGCGCGTGATCGTCGCCTCGCTGATGCCGCTGAGCTGCGCCAGCTGGGCAATGGGCGAGGTGCAGAAAACATCTCCGTGCTGGCGGATGTAGTCCATGAGGACGCCGTCCGACTTGGACGGTTTGAAGTCAGGATGTTCCAATTGTTCCAGGATGTTCATAGACAGTCGCTCCTAATTCATTGCGTCTGGAGAAGATGGCAAAGCGCACCAATCATGCCGGCGTCATTGCCGAGCGTAGCAAACGCGATGCGCGTGTGCTCGTACATGGCAGGCGGCAGCTGACGGGATACGTTTTGTTCGATGAGGGGGCGGAAGACCGATTCCTGTGCCATGATGCCGCCGCCAAGGATGACGACTTCCGGCTGCATGACGGTGATGACGTTGCCGATGGCATCGGCGATGTGGCCGGACAAGGTGGCAATCGCCTGGCGGGCGTCCGTATCGCCTGCGGCTGCCAGTGCGAATACCTTGTAGCCGTTGAGTGTTTTCGGTTCGACGCTCTTGGCTGCAGCGACGTCGTGGACGAGCCGCGTCGCCGAGGCGAGCTCATGCAGGCGTCCGCCGGGCACGCGCATGTAGGCGATTTCGCCGGCACTGCAGCCGGAACCGTGGATGATGTGGCCGTCGTACACGGCGCAGCCGCCGATGCTCGTGCCAATCGTCATCATGAAGGCCGAGGAGCAGCCGCGTCCGGCACCGCGCCAGAGTTCACCGAGCGCGGCACAGTTGACATCGTTTTCGACGGCGCACGGCAGATGAAATTCTGCTTCGAGCATCTTCTTCCATTCGGTTCCCGTGTAATCGGGGATTGAAGCGGGCAGTGCGTAGAAAATCGAACCTTTTACGGGATCGACCATGCCGGCTGTCGAAAGGGCAATGCCGGCAATCTGGTCATTTTCCTGCTTCGTTTCTATGTATTGCCGGATCAGCCGGCGGACCGTGCGGATGATGCCGGGGCCGCCTCCCTCATGAGCATGCGTCGGCGTGCTGCCCTGCTGGAGCAGTGTGCCGCTGGCCGAAGCCAGGCCGTGCTTGATGGCGGTGCCGCCGATGTCAATGCAGATGTACATGGGCGCTCCTTGAACAGACGATATGGTACTTTTTTTCATCATACGATTTCTCCTCAGTAATGTCAAATCAGATGCGTACCTTGAAAATGCCCTTCTTGAGCGGTGCAGGAGCCGTGACCGCGATGCCGGGTTCGTGTCCGTCTTCCGGGTAGCAGATGAGGAAATCGCCCGGCTGCAGCAGGACACGCGCCTGGGCCTTGCCCGTGACTTCCTGGTAATCGCTGTCTTTATGATAAGCCCCGAGTTTCATATTCTCGAGGAAGGCGACATCGATGTACTCGCTGCCCTCCGAGAGGATGTGGATGTCGAGATAGTCCTTGTGGGCCTCCCAGCTGCATTCCTCTTCGGGTTTCGTCGTGTAAGCGGCGATGTTGACGAAGCAGTCCCTGCCTTCGATGGGATGGCTGCCTGTCGCGAGTGTGGCAAATTCCGGCGTGCGGGCAAAGGCCAGACAACGCTGGATGGCCGCGGGCAGGAATGCATATGTTTCTTTTTGATGGATATTTCCATAGATCATGATGCAGATACTCCTTTATGAGATGGGGAAACGGGAATCAGTCGACCGTTGCCCGTTCCGGTGCCGTGTAGGCCTTGTCCGTCAGGCGGCTCACGACGTTGCCGACAACGAGGGAGATGAGGATCGTGATGGCTGTGTAGGACCAGAACGAAACGGAGGGCACGAAGTACTTGAGGTACATGACGACAGCCGTGGAGCAGATGAAGCCGGCCAGCGCGCCTTTTGCCGTTGCGTGCCTGCAGAAGGCGCCGAGCACGAACATGCCGGCCAGTGCGCCGAGTGCGAGGCCGATGAAGCTGTTGAACCATTCATAGGCCGAGTGGATATCGCTGACGGCCATGACCATTGCGACGAGGATCGAGAGGATGCCGATGCCGAGTGAAACGAGCTTGGCGATGCGGGTCTGCTTTTTGCTGTCCATATCGGGATGCAGCACCGACTGGATGTCGAGAACCCAGCTGGTCGCAACGGAATTGATGCCGGTGGAAAGCGTGGACTGCGAAGCCGCGTAGATGGCGGCGAGCAGGATGCCGGTGACGCCGGCTGGCAGCTCATACGTGATGTAGGAGGCGAAGACGAGGTCCTGGCGGGTTGTCATGAGGAGATCCGGGTTCTGCTGGTAGAAGACGTAAAGGCTCGTGCCGACGAGGTAGAAGACCGTGGCGGCGAAGATGGAAAGTACGCCGTTGCCGAGTGTCATCTTCTTGAGCTGCTTGATATCGGTCGTCGTCGTGAAGCGCTGGACGATATCCTGGCTCGAGACGTAGGAAGCAAAGGTGGCGAGGCCGCCGCCGATGAAGACGATGAAGACGCTGGTCGAGAGGATGTCCGGGCTCAGCCAGACTTCGTTCTGCAGCATGAATTTGTGGCCGGTCGTCAGCGTGTCCATGATCGTGCCGAAGCCGCCGTGGATGTCGCCAATCATGATCACGAGGGTCATGGCGATGCCGATGATGAGCACCGTGCCCTGGATGAAATCCGTGTAGAGTACGGCCTTGAGGCCGCCGGAGTACGAATAGATGATGGCGATGACGCCCATGACAATGATCAGGATATTCACGTCAATGCCGGTCAGTTCCGCCAGGGCAATCGACGGCAGGTACATGATGATGGACATGCGGCCGAGCTGGTAGATGATGAACATCGTGGCGCCGAGAATGCGGAGATTCTTGCTCTGAAAGCGCTTCTCCAGATAATGGTAGGCCGTATCGATTTCCAGGCGGCTGTAGATGGGCAGGAAGTACTTGATGGTCAGGGGGATGGCAATCAGCATGCCGAGTTGAGCCCACCAGAGAATCCACGAACCGTGATAAGAATTGCCCGGCAGTGAAAGGAAGGAAATCGGGCTCAGGAGCGTGGCGAAAATCGAAACACAGGTAACCCACCAGGGGATGGTGCCGTCGCCTTTGAAGAATTCTTTGCCTTTCATTTCCTTTTTGGAAAAGTAAAGTCCGGCCAGCAGGACACCCAAGAGATAAAGGACCAGGACGGTCGTATCAAGCCAAGTGAAACCTTCATGCATAGTCGTATCCTCCATTACGAGCATTTTTTGCCAAGAGAAAGAGCGCCAGGAAATCAGGGCGCTCTCTCATTTCAGGGAAGGGGAATCAGGGGATGCCTCAGAAATACTTTTTGTAGATTTCCTTGGCGCGTGCTTTCATTTCCGGCGTGTACTTCTTCATCGGCTCACGGCAGAAGCCCGCATCGACGCCGGCTTCCTGGAGCAGCAGCTTGATGGTGCCGTAGAGGCCGTTGTCGAGGATATCCGTGATCAGGTCGTTCGTGACATGCTGGATCTCAAGTGCTTCCGTGATCTTCTCGGCCTTGGCCAGCTCAAAGATCTGGCGGGCGCGTTTTCCGTTGATGTTGTACGTCGAGCCGATGGCACCGTCGACGCCGAGGACCGTGGCCGGCAGGAGCATCTCGTCAAAGCCGGCATAGATCAGCTTGTCCGGGAAAGTCTTGCGGATGCGCTCGAGGAGGTAGAAGTCCGCCTGCGTGAACTTGACGCCGACGATCTTCGGATTCTTGAAGAGTTCGCCGAACTGGCTCAGGCTCATGTCGACGCCCGTGAGGAACGGGATCGAATAAATGATCATGCGGTTGTCCACGCCGTTGATGATCGTATCGTAGTAATGCTTGATTTCATCAAACGTGAATTTGTAGTAGAACGGCGTGACGGCGCTGATGGCATCGTAGCCGAGATCCGTGACGAAATGCGCGAGTTCGACGGATTCCTTCAGATTGACCGAGCCGACCTGTGCGATGAGCGTGAGGTCATCCTTGGCTTCATCCTTGGCAATCTCGAAGATGCGTTTCTTCTCGTCCGTGGAAAGCATGAAGTTCTCACCCGTGCTGCCGCCGACGTAAAGGCCGTCCATGTGATTGACATCGATATTGTAGCGGATGATCTGGCGCAGGCCTTTCTCGTTGACATTGCCGTCTTCGTCAAAGGAAACGAGCAGTGCAGAAAACAATCCCTTTAAATCTCTCTGTGACATGATGAAATCCTCCCAATTATTTTAAGATATCGACAAATTTTTTGGCAATTAACTGCGGGCGGGTGATCGCCGAACCGACGATGGCACCGTAGGCGCCGCACTGATAGGCAAGCTTCAGGTCTTCAGGCGTATTGATGCGTCCTTCTGCGAATACGGGGATGGAGAGCTCGCCGGCCATGCGGGCGATGAGGCCGAAGTCCGGACCCTCGAACTGCGGCGTGTACGGCGTGTAACCGGACATCGTCGTCGATACGCAGTCAAAGCCGATCGCTTCGGCATTGCGTCCCTCGTCATCGTTGGAGATATCCGCCAGGGCCAGGCGGTCGGCTGCGTGGATCATATCCAGGAGATCCTTCAGCTTTTCATCACCGGGACGCCGGCGCAGAGTGGCATCGAGTGCGATGATCTCGCAGCCCGTCTCAATCAGGGCCTCGACTTCTTCATGAGTCGGCGTAATGTAGATTTCCGAGTCCTCGTAGGGATGCTTGATGAGTCCGATGATTGGAAGACCGGTCACCTTCTTGATCTCGAGGATATCGCCGGTGCTCTGTGCGCGGATGCCGACGGCACCGGCCTGCTTGGCTGCCAGGGCCATGCGTCCCATGATGAATGAACTGTGCAGGGGTTCATCCGGCAGGGCCTGACAGGAAATAATCAGTTTGCCTTTGAATTGTTCCAGCATATTTGCCTCCTTGCGTGCTCATACAGCAGATACTGCCATCTGCCGGCCGGCTGAATCGCTGGCCTATCGGATTACATAGACAAGTATAGCACTGACTTCTCGAAAATGCAATAAAATTTCATAATAAAAATAAAAAATATCTTATGTGTGAAATTTATTTTCTAAATTGAAGGTATGTGGTATAATGGGGACAAAGAATGATGCTGCTATACAGCAGCTGCAGCATACAGGAGGAACATATGAAAGCAATCATAAATGGCAGAATTGTCCTGCCGGATACGACCCTGGATCATCACGTTCTCTTATATGAAGGAGATGCCATTGCGGACATCGTCTCGCAGGATGCGGTGAACCTGGACACCTGCGAAATGGTCATCGAGGCAGAGGGTGCCTTCGTCATGCCGGGCTTCATCAACGAACACATCCATGGCTGTGCCGGCGTGGATACAATGGATGAAGATGCGGAGGCCCTGCCGAAGATGCAGCAGGTGCTGCCGGCGACGGGCGTCACGTCGTTTTTGCCGACGACGATGACGTACGACCGGCCGCGCATCGAAGCGGCGCTCCAGAGGATCCGGCAGGCCAAGGGAAATCCGGGTGCACGCATCCTCGGCGCACATATGGAAGGCCCGTTCATCAGCAAGACGTATAAGGGCGCACAGAAAGAATCAAATATCTCAGTAGCAGACTTTTCCTGGCTGGAGCCGTATGACGATGTCGTCAAGATCATCACGCTGGCGCCGGAAACATTACAGGGAAAGGCTTTCCTTGAAGCGTGTGCCAAGCACGATATCATCGTCTCGGTCGGCCACAGCGCAGCCACGTATGAGGAAGTGCGGTCAATCATGGCGGACTGCCCGTTTTACCACATCACGCATCTCTTCAATGCGATGACGCCGCTTCATCACCGGAAGCCGGGCATCGTGGGCGCGGCGCTCCTGGACCCGCATGCGCATTGCGAGCTCATCTGCGACAATCTCCATGTACATCCGGCCGCGCAGGAACTCGTTTACCATATGAAGGGGCAGGACGGCATCATCCTGATCACCGATTCGCTCCGGGCCTGCCTGCTCGCCGACGGCGAGTCGGAACTCGGCGGACAGAAGGTATTCGTCCGTAACGGAGAGGCGCGTCTGGCAGACGGCACGCTGGCGGGCAGCATCGCGCCGATGCATGAGGTCGTCCATCACTTCCTCGTGAACAGCAAGGCCCCGCTGCATGAAGTGGTGGCCATGGCTACGGTCAATCCGGCCCGGGATCTCGGCGTCTACGACCGCCTCGGTTCGCTCGCAAAAGGCAAGCTGGCCGATATCGTGATCATCTCGCCCGATGATTTCCGCGTAAAAAAGACCCTGATTGGCGGCGAAGTCGTCTATACGGCATAAAAAAGAAATCCCGGAAGTCCAGGTTTGCTGGATTTCCGGGATTTTTTTGTGCCGGCATCATTTGCCGGTCTTTTTGTTTGTTTTCTTTGCCTGTTCAGCCAATCTCAATCGTATAGGTGAAGCTCTGCTCTCCACCGGCTGCGAGGCGTTCGCTGCCCTCGCGCTCGGCGAAATCGCCGTCGAAATCCTCGTAGTCGGCGTGGCCGTGCCACGGCTCAAGGCAGAGGAACGGTGCACCGCCCTGCGATGGTGTCCAGAAGCCCCAGAACGGGAAATCCTTCGCGATGACGGAGAGGGATTTTTCGCTCTGGGTCGAACGGATCGTGACTTTATCGGAGCGGAGGTTGTGGTAGGCGAGTACATCGTCCTTGAATTCCTCGAAATTGAGCGGCAGCTTCGTGCCCTTGAGCGGCTTGTCACCCGCTGTGCGCAGGAACTGGCCCTGGGCATTAAGCGGCATGTTCGGCGCATCTTCATCCTGGTTGAATTCCAGATAGCAGTCGGCGAACGTTTCGCCATGGACGATCGGGCAGCGGTAAGCGCCGTGTGCGCCGATGGAATAGATCATCTCGTGGTCATCGTGATTGCGGACGGTCCAGATGACTTTTACCTGCCTGCCGTGCAGTTCATAGGCCACGACGAGCTCGAATTTCCAGGGGTATTTCTTGAGGGATTCTTCGGTCCAGAGCAGCGAGAAGGCGATGCGGTCCCTCTTTTCCTCGACGAGCCGGAAGTCCGAGATACGTCCGAGGCCGTGGCTCGGCAGCTCGTATTCCTGTCCGCTTACGCGGTATTTGTTGTCCTTGAGCTTGCCGACAATCGGGAAGAGTACCGGCGAGCTGTATTTCCACCAGGAGGGGTCGCCATTCCAGAGGTATTCTGTTTCATCGGCGCGTTCCTTGATGGAACGCAGTTCTGCGCCATGGTCGCGGACCTGTACGCAGAGTTCGTCATTTTGAATCGTGTAAAGCATGTTTGTTTTTCCTCCTTCGTTGCTCCCTGTGCTGGCGGGATCAATGATGCGGTTTGTCTGATATTTTTAGGATTTCATTTGACGATATGCTTGCCGCCGATGTAGCGGGGCTGCCAGTAGCTGTTGGAGAGGCTGTCGATGCGGACGCCCTTGCTGGATGAGGCGTGGATGAACTGGTCGTCGCCGAGGTAGATGCCGCAGTGTGACGGGCCTGGCTCGTAAGTCGTGAAGAAGACGAGGTCGCCGGGCTCGAGCTGGCTCTTGCTCGTCGTGCGCAGGCCGAGGCGGTACTGGTCGTCGGCGAGGCGCGGGATGCTGATGCCGTTCTTGCCGAAGACGTACTGCAGGTAGCCGGAGCAGTCAAAGGCCTTGGGCGTCGCGCCGCCGAAGCTGTAGGGGACGCCGATGTACGATTTGGCCGTTGAGATGATGCTGCTGACTTTGCTGCGCTCGAGGATCGGCTTATTGTTGGGGACGGTCGGGCCGTAATCCGGCGCCGTTTTCTTGAGGCGCTCGAGCAGGGCTTCCTTGTCCTTGATGGAGCCGTGGTGGATGGACTTCGTGTCCTTGAGGGCGCGCCAGGTCGCATTGTTGACGATGCCCGTGGCCCGGAGGTTGTTGTCCTTCTGGAACTGGGTGACGACGCGCCGCGTTTCCTCGCCAAAAATGCCGTCAATGTCCTTGATCGTGTAGCCGACGTTCTGGAGTTTCTGCTGCAGCAGCATGACGTCGCGGCCCGACGAATTGAGCTTGAGGACAGGGGCGGCCAGGGCGGTCGTATTCAGTAAGAATGGGAAGAGCACGGCGCAGACGCCGGCCCGCAAGAAACGCAGTTTGTGCATAATGAGTCCTTCCTTTGTGAGACGCACAAAACAAAACGGAACAAACCTCAGGATTCCCGAACATGCTCGAGTCCCTGATTGATGAGCTTGACGACGTGGTCGTCGTCGAGCGAATACCAGGCCTCTTTGCCCTCCTTGCGGAACTTGACGAGGCGGGCCGCACGCAGGACGCGGAGCTGGTGAGAGATGGCAGACTGACCCATCTGCAGGGATTGGGCGATGTCGCAGACGCACATCTCCTCTTCGGCTGCGAGCAGCGACAGGAGCTTGATGCGCGTCCGGTCGCCGAGAATCTTAAAAAGCTCCGCGAGCCTCAGGCTCGTCTCATCGTCGAGGCGGTGCAGGAGCGCATCCTGGACTTTATCGGGATGGGGGTGATGGATTTCGCAGAGATCTTCGTTCTGGTTCATGTCTTACCAAATTCCTTCCTTGTTTATTATTTATATTATATCAGTTTGTTCCAGGAACTGGAATGAAAATTTTCTTCCGGGCGTGATGTAGGGCATGAGCTGCAGGTCTTCGGGCAGGAGCTGCGCAGCCACGTTGGTGCGCGGATCGGCAGGCTGCGCGTGGCGGATGATCTGGAGCTCTCCCATATAGCGTCCGTATTTCTCATTGTCGATGGTGACGGCACCGATCGGGCGTTCGCCGGTATGGTCCGGATGGATGGCAGATCCCGCCTGTTTCAGCAGCGGGCGGCTCTCCTGGGCACGGATGGCATCGCGCGCTTCGTCGAGGCGTGCCGTGAAGGGATGGGTGAGCAATTGGCGCTCGGCCGCGTCGGAGGTGAGCAGACGGGCCTTGAGGGTCACGCGGTCGTTCTTGAGGGCGGCGAGGGCAGCAATCTCGTCTTCCGTGGGCAGGGCGTCGGCGAGGAAGACGGCGTCGCAGCCCAGTGCGACGAGGTGACGGGCCGCGAAGCTTGTCGAGACGTCGCGATGGTCCTCAAGTGTGGGCAGCCCGTCGCCGAGCGGCGAACGACGTCGGCCGTCACGGCTTGGGACAAAGGCGCTGACGCGCACGCCGAAGCGGTGCAGCCGGATATTGGCATGGACGAGCGCTTCTTCGCTGATGCCCGTGCCGCGGCGCGGGTAGAAATTGTGCAGGGCCTCGATGCGCGAGAAATCGGCATTGGCATCGCGCAGATGCTGCAGCACGGAACTCGTGGTGGTCGAGGCGTTGAGCTGGATGCGCAGCTCCGGATAGCGCCGCGTCAGGCCGGCGATTTCCTGCCAGGAAAAGCCGTCGTCGAGCCGCAGGGTCGTGATGCCGAGCATGCGCAGGGCCGAGGGATTGAATTCCTTGAGACCGAGCAGCGGCAGCATGGCGGGAGAAACATCGGAAATGATTTCCATATCATGGCGGTGTGCCGCCTGCAGGAGCAGGCCGAATTCGCGCTTGAGAGCCGTCGTATCGGTTTCCGGGATATGAAGGGAGGTAAAGATCCGGTGAATCCCGTAGCCTGCCGCTATTTCAATCAGCTGGAGGTTTTCTTCCAGTGTATTGTCGAGTCCCGGGTAGATCGAGATACCATTTTCCATGAAAATCCTCCTTTTACTGGTTCGTTGTGTCTGGTGTACCATCCTCCGGGGGATCGTCGAAGCCGAGCAGCCAGGTTGCGGCAAAGCCGCTGACGTAGGCGGTCAGGAGTCCCAGGAGATAAATGGGGATCTGGTCGGTGGCGGCGGCCAGCGGCAGGCCCGAGATGCCGAGCGTCGCCGCGCCGACCATGAACGAGGCCTGCACGGCTCCGCCGAAGGCACCGCCAATGCAGGCGCCGAGGAAGGGCTTGCCAAGCGGCAGCGTGACGCCGTAGATCAGAGGCTCCCCGACGCCCATGATGCCGACGGGCAGGGCGGAAGCGATGGTTTTCTTGAGGAAGTGGTTACGCGTTCTGCAGTAGACGGCAATGCTCGCGCCGACCTGTCCGCCGCCAGCCATGGCGAGCACGGGCAGCAGGATGGTGACGCCGTAGCGGGAGAGGAGTTCGGCGTGGATGGGCGTGAATGTCTGATGCACGCCGAGCATGACCATCGGTAGCCAGGCGCCGCCAAGCAGGAAGCCAGTGATGGCGCCGCCCGAACCGATGGCGCTCGTGGCGGCACTGCCGATGGTATCGGAAATCAGCCCGCCCAGAGGCTGCAGGACGCAGATGGCGGCTGTGCCGGCCAGCAGGAAGGTGAAGAGCGGCGTCAGGAACAGGCTGAACATATCGGGGATGACACGCCGCAGGCCGCGCTCGATGAGGGCCTGCAGAGCTGCGACGAGCAGCACGGCAATGACGCCGCCGCGTCCCGGCACGAGGGCTTCGCCGCCGAGCTCGACCGAGGCGAGCGACGGATGGCTTATGAGTGCGCCGAGAATGCCGCCGATGATCGGGGTACCGCCGAATTCCTTCGCGGCATTGTAGCCGACGAAAAGGTTCATGCCCCAGAATACGGTGCTGCCGGCAATGGCGAGCAGCTGGTAGAGCGTGGTCTGAGTGAAGGCCGGATCGGCCTTGCCCGCTACGTTAAGGAGGCCGCTGATGAGTCCGCAGGCAATGAAGGCCGGGATCAGCGGGATGAAGATGCTCGCGATGCGCTTGAACAGCAGCTTGAGGGGCGTGGCGTTGCGTGCCCGTATCCTGGCGTGCAGGGCCTTTCCGTCGCCGATGGCAGCCGCCTCGGGCGATGATGAGGCATCCTCCCTTTGCGGCTTGGCGGCCTGTGCCTGAGGGGGAACAGCTGCCTTATCCCCCATGGTGAGGGCTTCGTAGGCGGCGGTTACCTTATCGACGCGGCCGGGGCCCAGGATGATCTGGAGCTCCTCTCCGGCATCGTGGACGCCGAGTACGCCCGGCAGTTTGCCGAGCGAGGCAACCATCGCGGCATCCTTCTGCCGGAGAACAAGGCGCAGGCGCGTCATGCAATGTGTGACGGAAACGATGTTTTCCGCCGGCCCCGTCAGCAGGAAGATCTGCCAGGCGAGTGCTTCGTGGTCCATGATTCAACCCTCCTTCTGGCAGTCTGCACTTTTGGGGCAGTCTGTTGTGAACGAGTGGATGGCCTTGCGCAGGTGACCGCGGCTTTCCTGCAGGGCCTTGCGGCCTTCTTCTGCCGTGCAGCCCGTCACGACGAGCAGGATGGCGAGTTTTGCCCGGCCGTCGGCTTTCCTCAGGGCGGCTTCGGCTTCTTCGCGCGAACAGCCGCTGCCCTGCATGACGATGCGGCGGGCGCGCTCCTCGAGCTTGTGGTTGCTGGCTTTGACATCGACCATGAGGTTGCCGTAGACCTTGCCGAGACGGATCATCGTGCCCGTCGAGAGCATGTTGAGCACGAGCTTCTGCGCCGTGCCGGCCTTCATGCGCGTGGAGCCCGTGACGATCTCGGGGCCGGTGACGGGCGTCAGGGCGATGTCGGCAAGCTTCGCGATCTCAGAGCCCTCGCTGCAGGAAAGCGCGATGGTCAGAGCGCCAAGCTCCTTTGCATAGCGGAGCCCGCCGATGACGTAGGGGGTGCGGCCCGAGGCGGCGATGCCGACGAGCACATCATCCTTCGTGAAATGGCGCGCGGCAAGGTCTTTCTCAGCAAGTGTCAGGTCGTCTTCGGCGCCTTCCTGCGCGCGGAACATGGCGGCTTCGCCGCCGGCGATGATGCCCTGTACGAGTTCCGGGTCCGTGCCATAAGTCGGTGGGCATTCGGACGCATCGAGGACGCCGAGCCGCCCTGAGGTACCGGCACCGATGTAGAACAGGCGGCCGCCATCTGCCAGGCGCGCGGCCGTGGCGTCAATCGCCCGGGCAATCTCCGGCAGGATTTTCCGGATGGCTGCAGAAACTTTGGCATCCTCCGCCTGCATGATGGTGACCATTTCTTCTGTCGGGCAGCAGTCAATCCGCGTCGTCGCAGGATTGCGCTGTTCGGTCGTCAGTTTTCCTAAATCGATCATATTTTGAACTCCTTATTTTCCTATTTATTTTAGTATAACACATAATAAAAAACGGGATAAAAAAAGCCTTCCTGCCGGTGGGGCAGAAAGGCGTGAGGAGAGCGTTGGGATGGTCAGCCGACGATGTGCTGGCCGAAATAGACGATGCAGCCCATGATGATGATGAAGGGCAGATAGAATTTGACGGCGAAATGCAGCAGCCTGCCCTCGCAGCCGACCGTGCCGATGGAGGCGACGGCGATGGCGATGCTCTGCGGCGAGATCATCTTGCCGGCGCAGGCACCCGTGGCATTCGCGGCGGCAATCCAGGCCTGAGCGGCTGGCGTCGCGCCGATGGCGATGGCGGAATCCGTCTGGAGCTTGCCGAAGAGAACGCAGGACGATGTGGCAGAACCCGTGATGAACGTACCAATCGAGCCGATGAAGGCCGCGATCAGCGGATAGGCCGTACCCGTCGCTGCGACGGCAGTCTCGGCAATCTCATGCGTCATGCCGGCATACCCCATGACTTTGGCCGTGGCGATGACGGTGATGATCGTGATGATCGTAAAGCGCAGATTGTAGACCGTGCGCTTCAGGCAGCCCAGAATCTCGCCGAAGCTGGCTCCCTGGACGCTGCCGCCGATGAACGCGGCGAGCAGGATCAGGATGCCGGGGGTGGCGACCCAGGTGAAGGTGTAGGGTTCGCCGCCGGGGCCATCGTAGATGAGTACGCTGCTCTTGATGAGATTCAGCGGGTCGTGGATGGCCGGGACGAGCTTTGAGGTCATCAGCAGGAACACGAAGATCAGGATGAAGGAGAGCCAGGCTTTAAGGCCCGAAGCGGCCGTGACGGGATCCTCATGGCCGTGCGGCGGCATCGCGTAAGCCGGGTCATTTACCGGGAAGAGCTTCGCGCAGGCGACGATAGCCGCCATGGCGCCGATGCCACCGGCGACGACGGCGAGCTCCGGTCCCATGAACATGGAGACGGCAATCTCCGGCAGCACGAAGCAGACAGCGGCGGCCGTGCACATGAGCAGCATGCCCTTGAGGGCCTTGAGCGAGTGGCCGGCCACGATGACCATGAGGAACGGGCAGAGCAGCGTCAGCGGTGCGAGCTGCAGGGACGTGTACGTCGCGAGCAGCACGGGATCGATATCCGTGACATTGCCGAGCGTGACGAGCGGGATGCCGATGGAGCCGTAAGCCGTCGGCACGGAATTCGCGATGAGGCAGACCATGGCCGAAAGTACCGGATTGATGCCGATGCCCGCGAGCATGCCCGCAGGGATGGCGATGGCCGTGCCGAATCCGGCCATGCCCTCGAGGAACCCGCCAAATCCCCAGCCGATGAGCAGGATGAGCACGCGGCGGTCATTGCTGACGGAGGTCAGCATCTTCTTGATGACATCCATCGCCTTCGTCTGCAGCGAGAGATTGTAGGTGAAGATGGCGGCGACAATGACGAGCAGGATCGGCCAGCATGCGAGGGCCACGCCTTCAAGCGTAGCCTGGACGGCATGCGGGATGCTCATATCATTGACGAAGATGCCGGCGGCCAGGGCAATGAGGAGTGCCAGCGGGCAGGCCTTGTAAGCCGCCATCTTGAGCACGCTCAGTGCGAGGATGAGCCAGAGAATCGGGGAGAGGGCGATCAGAAACATGGGGTCAGTCCTTTCTCATCGTATAAAGTGATGGATTTCATCTGAAAAAGAGATGAATAAGATACCTCATTATATAAACAGGATTGCAGGAAAGTCAATGGATAAAATAAAGGTTCTATATTTTTTATTCCGAGAATATTCGTTCTTTTTGGAGCGGCCACCAATATAAAAACGGCCCGCTCCGGCAGATGCCGGATGGGGCCGCTTTCCTGTGCCATGTGCGATTTTTGCCGATTCAGGTATCAGTAAACTTTCTTCACATCGTAGCCGTTCTTGTTGAGCGCGGCGATGATGTGCCGGATGTGTTCTTCGTTGTGCGTCTCGACGGTTACGGTCAGCACGACCTTCTTGAAGCTGTCGGTGACTTTCGTCTGGTCGTGGTCGAGCTTGATGACGTTGGCATTTTCCTCGGCGAGGATGCGCGAGACATTGAGCAGCTGACCCGGCTTGTCCGGCAGCTGGACGGAGAAGCAGAAGACGCGGCCGCGGGCGATCAGGGCCTTGTCGATGAGAGCGGAGATCGTCGAGATATCGATGTTGCCGCCCGAGATGATGGCGGCAACCTTCTTGCCCGAGAACGGCAGTTTGCTGAGCGCGGCGAGCGAGAGGACGCCGGCACCTTCGGCGACGAGCTTGTGCTTCTCGATGAGGGAGAGCAGCGCGTTCATGATGTCGATTTCCGAAACCGTGATGATGTCGTCGAGGTATTTCTTGCAGAATTCAAAGGTCAGCGTGCCGGCGGTCTTGACGGCGCAGCCATCGGCCACCGTGTCGGCGGAGGAGAGCGTCACGATTTTGTCGGCAGCGAGCGCCGCCTTCATGCAGGCGGCATTTTCCGGCTCGACGCCGATGACTTTGACCTGCGGGTTGACGAGCTTCGTCGCGAGAGCCACGCCCGAGGCAAAGCCGCCGCCGCCAATCGGCACGAGGATGGCGTCGACATCCTTGAGGGCATCGATGATCTCAAGCGCTGTCGTGCCCTGGCCGAGCAGGACCTGCAGGTCGTTGAACGGGTGAATGTAAACGTAGCCGTGCTTCTTCTGGAGCTCGAGACTGTGTGCGTAGGCATCGTCGAAGCCGTCGCCGTAGAGCACGACTTCAGCGCCGAGGGCCTTCGTGCCCTCAACCTTGAGGATCGGCGTGGTCGCCGGCATGCAGATGACGGCCTTGACGCCGAGCTTCTGGGCTGCATAGGCGACGCCCTGTGCATGGTTGCCGGCCGAAGCCGTGATGACGCCTTTCTTGCGTTCCTCAGGCGTCAGCTGGCTGATCTTGTTGTATGCGCCGCGCAGCTTGAATGCGCCGGTATGCTGCAGGTTTTCGGGCTTGAGCCAGACGTCATTGTGACAGAGCTCGGAAAAGAAATCACTGTGGATGAGACGCGTCTTCCGCGCTACGCCTTCGAGCTGTTTGGCTGCATGGTAGACATCGGCGATGGTCGTCTCGGCGACAATCTCGGCATTCGTCCTGGCCGGTTTCTTGTTTTCTTCAGACATGGGGGGCCTCCTTTGGGATAGTTCGGTGAGCTGGGCAAGAAAATGTTTACAACGTAACACTTCACTCATTTTATTTTATCCAGTCTATCATTTTCAGCGGAAAACTGTCAATCGAAAATTCTTTGAAATCCTCCACAAGTTTTTGGAGAATTTAGAGGAATTTGCCCATGATTGAGCGAATTATAACCATACATAGAAATACTACGGGAGGGATGCGTATGGTAAGGCTGGCTCGGATCCTGGTGCCGGTGGACGGCTCCGGGGCCTCCGATGAGGCGGTGCAGTTCGCCGCAGCACTGGCCGATTGTACGGGGGCTTCCATCGATATCCTGCATGTATCGTACTTCGATAGCAACACGGATGCCGAGGAAGTATCCTGGCTGCCGGACAGTGTGGCAGGGCCCATCGGACCGGAAGCCCATGCCATCCTCGAGCGGGCCGGAAAGCTCCTGCCGGAGATTGCGGTCCACGAGGTCTATCACCGGACAGGCAGCCCGGCGGAAACCATACTGGCCTTTGCCAGAGAGCGTCACAGCGACATGATTGTCGTGGGCAGCCGCCGCATGGATGCGCTTCATGCGGCATTGCTCGGCAGCGTCAGTTCCGCCGTGCTTGAAGAGGCTGAATGCCCGGTGACCGTAGTGAAAGAAAATCCTCATCGTTGATTTGGATTACCAATTAAGGGGGTAATACTATGATGAAAAATATCCTGGTACCAGTAGATGGTTCGGAAGGTTCGGATCGCGCCGTAACGGAGGCTATTTCCCTGGCAGAGGCATGTGATGCCAAGCTCAATTTCCTCTATGTCGCCAACATCAATCAGCTTGCCATCAATGCCTGCCTGTCGGATGCCATCCTCGAAGCTGTGACGAAAGCCGGCAATGTCATCCTCGACCGCGCGATGGAGATGGTCCCGTCCGGCATCGAGAAGGAAGCATTCTCGGAGACGGGATCGCCAGCCGTCGTCATCCTCGACTTTGCGACGAGCAACGACATGGATCTCATCGTCATGGGCAGCCGCGGACTCGGCGTCGTCAAAGGCGTCCTGCTCGGCAGCGTCAGCCAGTACATCGTCGAACAGTCGAAATGCCCGGTCCTCGTCGTGAAATGAACGTTTGACAAAAAAGAGACAAAGAAAACAGCCAGCGGCGCGTGTCAATCACGTGCTGCTGGCTGCTTTTTGTCATGCTTTTTACGGCGGCTCAGTCCTCATAGAGCAGGACGGTCGCGCCGGTCTTGCGCGTGGCGTTCATGTCGATGACGCGCTGGTTACGCGAGCCGCGGAAGTGGAGCGTGAGGTCGCGTTCCGCTTCGATGTATTCGCCGTCGACGAGCACATCGATGGCTGCGAGCAGGTCGTCTGTGGCCTTGTCATGGCGATCCCGGAGCTCTTCGAGCGTATAGCCGCTGTAGCACCAGACATCGAGGCCCGCGTCATGGACCCGATGTGCGAGCGCAGCCAGCGGAGCCGGCTGCAGGAAGGGTTCGCCGCCGCTGAAGGTCGCGCCGGTCAGCAGCGGGTTTTCTTTCATTTCCGCCATGAGGTGTTCAATCGTTTCCTCACGTCCGCCCTCAAGCGGCTGCGTTTCGGGGTTCTGGCAGTTGTGGCAGCGGCGCGGGCAGCCCTGTACGAAGATGGTATACCGTATGCCGTCGCCATCGACGACGGAATCGTCGACGACCCCGGCGATGCGCAAGGTGTTCTGCATGATGATCGTCCTTTCCTGTGAACATGCAAATGAATCAGAGACACGAAGAAAGCCGCTGCCGGGGGGATGGCAGCGGCTTTTGATTTCTGCAATCAATGCAGGCTGTGTTTGACGCGGTCGTGCTCTTCGGCGCGCTTCGCGTTGTTCCAACGATCGATCGTGCCCACGAGGTAGCCCGTGATGCGGCGGATGCGTTCAAATTTCTGCGGCTGGAGCTCGTACTGGATATCAACCTGTCCATCCTGTGCTGCGGAGAGCTGCAGGCTGCTGACTTTTTCGTTTGTCTGCTGTTCGACATAATCGATATAGTTGACGATTTCCTGCTCGGAAACATCGGAAAGTCCGTTTACTTTGACATCAATGCCGTTGACTACCATGAAGGGTCACCTATCCTTATCTCGTGTTATCTCGTGTGAAACCTGTTGCAATCTGTATGTTTAAGCATCGCGGGAAAAGGGGCTTTTCCGTTGCGCTTGACCAAATTATACTATATCTATTGTTCGAGCGTCAATACCCATACTACATGTAGTTTTCTGACACTTCTGCTTATCCACAAGAATATTTGCATATATATACATAATAGATAGAGAATATTCATATTGACAAATGGAGCAGCAGGGATGCACGGCCTGCTGGCAAGGCTGTGCCAGTCTTTTTCAATTTTGAAAATGAATAAAGATTCTCCAAAAGAAAATTATCCACAGCAGGGAGTGGATCAAATCCTGCATGCTGTGGATAAGTGGACACAAGATATAGGGGACAAGTTATCCATAGGTCCGTTATTTTGTGAGGTCAGGCTGCAGCACGGTGCGTACCGGATATGGAATCTCGATGCCTTCCTGGCGGTAGCGGCGCGTCAGTGCCTTGATGAATTCGTGCTTGAGCAGGAATTGATGCTCGAAGTAACTGGAATGCAGCACGACGTTGAAGTCGATGCTCGATTCGCCGAAGGTGTGGAAGCGCACGGCCGGTTCGATGTGGACATCCTTGTCGACTCGGTTCATGACATCGCGGGCCACTTCGAGCGTCACGCGTTCGACCTCATCGAGGTCGCTGTCGTAGGAGACGCCGACGGGGATGCTGATGACGATGTCCTTACGCGGCATGCTGTAGTTCGTGATGTTCGACGAGGCAATCTTCTGATTCGGGATGACGATCATGTTGCCGCCGCCGGCCGGCACGATCGTCGTGAAGCGCCAGGTGATATCCGTGACGCGACCCTCCTCGCCGGTGTTGAGCTTGATGTAGTCGTCGAGACGCAGCTGTTTGGAGATGATGAGGTGCAGGCCCGAGAAGATATTCGCAAGTGTTTCCTGCAGGGCGAGGGCGACGGCCATACCACCGACACCCATGGCGGTGAGGATCGGCGCAATCGAGATGCCGTAGTATTGCAGCACGACGAGCACGCCCATCGCATAGATGATGACATTGAGGATGGTGTTGAGCAGCGTCGTCTTCGGCAGTTTTTCCTGCGTGCGCTCGATGCGCAGCGTGACGAAGCCGTTGATCGTGCGGGCGGCGACACGCGTGATCGAGAGGATGATGACCGTGAAGAGGATGTAGGAGAACAGGCGCGTCAGCGGCTCGATGATGTTGATGGTATTCGTATTGACGATCCAGTAAAGACCGACAACGAGGCACAGTGACACCGGCACGCCGCGCAGTGCGTTGATGAAGATGTAGAACCAGGAATCCTCTTCGATGTTCAGGTGGTTCTCGATGCGGCGGTTAATGAGCTTGTTGAGCATGATGCCGATGGTCAGCGATGCCACAAGGATGCAGACGGGGACGAAGAGCATCTCCATCAGATGCGTCCAGTCAACCCAGGCTAGCCAATCGTAATGCAAGAAAATGACCTCCTTTTTAATGAAACACGCAGATGTTGGCATGGAAAAAGCCTTGAAGTCCAAAGTGTATCTATTATACTATAAGAAACAGGCAGGGAAAAGGAAAAATGAATACACAACGAAAAGGAGTTGTTTTATTATGGCAGAAATCCTGCATGTGGGCAAACGCCTGCAGCTTCGCAAGGCAACGAAAGAGGATCTCGACTTCATCATGAAGCTCGAATACGATCCCGAGAATCTCAAGTTCATCGTGCCGTTTGACCGCGATTTCCATACGAAGGTCATTGAAGAAGGACAGGCGACGATGGATGTCATCGTCGAGGAAATCGAGACGAAGGAGCCGGTCGGCTATCTGATGATCAACGGTCTGACGACGCCGGCCAAGGAGCTCGAGTGGACGCATGTCATCATCGAGAAGAAGGGCATGGGCTACGGCCACGAGGCGATGAAGCTCTTAAAGGCCTGGGGCTTTGACGACCTCAAGTTCCACCGCGCCTGGCTCGACTGCAAGGACTACAATGCGCGCGCACTGCACCTTTACGAATCGGAGGGGATGCAGCGTGAGGGCCTGATCCGTGAGACCATCCTGACGAACGGCGTCTACGAGAACCTCGTGATCCTCGGCATTCTCGACCGCGAGTACCGTGCGCGCAAGGAGCAGGGTCTGGAACTCTGATCAACGCGGATCAGAGAAGAAAAACGGTAGTGTGGGAAATTTTTCTGAGTTTCCCGGATTGCTGGATGCAGGAGGGATTGCGATGCATTTTGAAGATAAGGTTGTCTATCAGATCTACCCTAAGTCGTTCCAGGACTCGAATGGCGACGGCTGGGGTGACATCAACGGCATCAGGAGCCGTCTCGGCTACCTCGCTGATCTCGACGTCGACTTCCTGTGGCTCACGCCGTTCTTTCCTTCGCCGCAGCGCGACAATGGCTACGATGTCGCCGATTACCGCGCGGTCGACCCGCGCTTCGGCACGATGGCAGATCTCGAGGCACTCATTGCCGAGGCCGGAGCAAAGGGCATCGGCCTGATGTTCGACATGGTCTTCAACCACACCTCGACGGCACACGAGTGGTTCCAGAAAGCGCTGAAGGGCGATGAGAAGTACATGAAGTACTACATCTTCCGCGACGGTGCGCCGGACGCGCCGCCGACGAACTGGCAGTCGAAGTTCGGCGGCTCGGCCTGGGAGTACGTGCCAGCACTCGGCAAGTGGTACCTGCATCTCTTCGATGTCACACAGGCCGATCTCAACTGGGAGAACCCGGAAGTGCGCGAGGAGCTCAAGGCCATCCTGCGCTTCTGGAAGCAAAAGGGCGTCAGGGGATTCCGCTTCGATGTCGTCAATCTCATCTCGAAGGGTGATTTCGTCGACGATGCGGAAGGCGATGGCCGCCGCTTCTACACGGATGGCCCGCATGTGCACGCATATCTCAAGGAACTTGTGCGTGACAGCGGCATCGAGGGCATGGTGACGGTTGGCGAAATGAGTTCCACGAGCATCGCGAACTGTATCCGTTATTCGGCTCCTCATGAGCATGAGCTCTCGATGACCTTCAGTTTCCATCATCTCAAGGTCGACTACAAGGACGGCGACAAGTGGTCGCTGATGGCGCCGGACATCCATGCGCTCAAGGAAATCTTTGCTTCGTGGCAGGAAGGCATGGCGCAAGGCGGCGGCTGGAATGCGCTGTTCTGGTGCAATCACGACCCGCCGCGCATCGTCTCGCGCCTTGGCGATACGGGCCGTTACTGGAAGGAATCGGCCAAGATGCTCGCCGCAGCGATTCACCTCATGCGTGGCACGCCCTACATCTATCAGGGGGAAGAACTCGGCATGACGAATGCCGGCTTTACGGATATTTCCTCGTATCGCGATGTCGAGAGCCTCAACTATCACGATATCCTGCGGGCCGGCGGCCACAGTGAGCAGAAAACGCTGCAGATCCTGGGCGCGCGTTCGCGCGATAACGGCCGCACGCCGATGCAGTGGGATGCGGGCACGCAGGCTGGCTTTACGGTGGGGACGCCCTGGCTGGCCGTCAATTCCAATCATGCGGTCATCAATGCGGCGGCAGAGGCGGACGATGAGGATTCCGTACTGGCTTTCTACAAGAAGCTCGTGCGCCTGCGCCATGCTTCCCGCCTGATCGCAGAGGGCAGCATTCGCTTCATCGAGCGGGAAAACAACGATGTCCTGGCGTACAAGCGTGCCTGGCAGCAGGAACGCCTGCTGGTGTTCTGCAATTTCCGTGACCATGAAGTCTCGCTTTCAAGGCACCTTTCCTTGTATCAGCAGGAAGGATACGAAAAGACCCTGGGCAATTATGAAGGGCTGGAGGATACCCTGCGCCCCTTTGAGGTGGTCGTCTTAACAAGATAAGGAAGCTGCCGCTTGGCAGAAAAAAAGTCCGCTGACTCGCTGAGCCGGCGGACTTTTTGCAACAAATGTGTTTCAGCTGTCGGTTTTTCGTTCCTGATGCTGACGCTTTTTTTCGGTGTACATGCGCAGGTCAGCTTCATGGATGATGGCGTCGATATTGTCAAACGGAGCCTGGCAGAGCACGTAGCCGAGTGCTGCGCTGACCTTATGCGCCCGGAACTTTTCTTCAATGCGCTGCAGCAGAGCCCGTGCGCCCGCTTCGTCCTGACAGGGGCGGATCATGAGAAATTCATCGCCGCCAATGCGGAAGACATGCTCGCGGCTGCCGATGCTGATGAGCACGGAGGCAACGGCCCGTATGAGATGGTCGCCTGCCTTGTGGCCGAGCGTGTCGTTGGCCTTCTTGAGCCCGTTTATGTCGCTGAAGACGATGACGTAATGTTCTCCGGGATGCAGTTTTGTATGCAGATAGCTTTCGAGTGCATGGCGATTGCCGGCACTTGTCAGCTGATCGATGGTGCTGAGTTCATGCAAGCGCTTCATATTGTCGCGGTTGCGAAGCAGGATGGAACAGAAGTGCGTCAAGGTGTTCAGGAGTATGGCGGCTGTTTCAAAGAATTCAGGGTCGGGATTGAGCACCAGGAGACAACCGAGCGAGCGGTCGCCCATGATGAGCTGACCGGCCACGAAGGCGCGGATTGGCGGCTGAATCTGAAGTGTGTGGAGCAGCGAGGACGGATGGCGGCGCTGGTAGGCGGCAATGTCCTTGACGCGCATGACCGGATCCGTGCGGAAGGTATCGTAGAGCGGCCTGACATCGATGAGCGGGATGTGGTGAAGGCGGGGACGGAGGCTCTCCCTGTTGTCCGGGTGCCATTCATAAGTGGCACTCAGATAGAAACCGTTGGGTTCCTCTTCCATGACGATGAGATGGTCCGCCTTGATCATCGTGCCGATTTTGGCCAGCATCTTCCGGATGCCGAGGTCGGGATTCTCCTCGCGGATGGCGAGGTTAAGGGCATCATTCATGGAGACGGCGTGCCGCGGCTGATTGTATTGCTGGCGATGACGCTGGTAGATATCCCGCAGATTGATGCCGATGCTGAAATGGTAGTTGCGTCCGTTCCATGGCACGAGGATATCACCGCGATGGAAATCCATGCCGGTCAGTGGATTGTGGTAGGATCCGCTGTGGAAGCGGTCGCGCCGCAGCTTGGACTGCGGGCAGTCCGTACACGGCTTATGGCTGCCGGTGACGATTTCATAGCATTTATGGCCGATGTAATAGAAATCATCCGGCAGATTCAGGGACTTGAGCAGAGCATGGTTCATGTAGACGAGCTCGTAGGTCAGGGGATCGGTCAGATAAACCATCTCATCGGCGTGATCGAATGCTTCGCGGTCAAAGAGAATGGAATCACCGAAGGCGCCGCTAAGGCCATAAGACGCCATACTGGCGAGGCAGCGGGCGGACAGGATATGGAGAAATTCATCGGATGTCCGCGCTTCGGACCCTCTGGCCAGTGCATAGCGCAGGGAAAGCGTGCAGGGGAAGCCGTCGATGTTCGTGATGGCGGCAATCGTTTCCTTCACGGCTTCGGTGTGCTGGCGAAGTGTGCCCGTGTCAAGCCCTTTCTGGAAACAGACGAAGACGCCGCTGCCGGTATGCGCAACCACGATATTTTTGGGCATGGCGTCAATCACGATGTTGCGGATGCGGGTCAGCAGGACTTTGCTGACCTTGGGCCCGTAGAGCTGGGCAAAGCGGTCGTACTCGGGGATGGACATCATGATGCCCGTGTAATCTTCGCCTTTCAGGCGGTAATTGTCGGCATATTCGACACTGACGAGGATCAACCCGCGATAATTGTACAGGCCGGTCGTATCATCCGTGACATAGAGTTTCTGGTAAAGCTTCTGCGTTGCTTCCTGTTCTTCGCTGTCACGGAATTCACCGAGCAGCCCCACGATCTGCAGGCCGTCATAAACCGGGTATTTCGAGAAGGAAATCGCATGCTGGCGGCCGCGCGTGATACAGTAACCGGGGAGATCGTGCACGGACTGACCGCTCTGCATGACGAGTTCCTCGTAGTCGTGCATCCGGCCGCCCTCGATATGCCAGCCGATATCCTCATCCGTCTTGCCGAGCAGGTCGGTGACATTCTTGATGCCGTAGAATTTCAGGAAGGCACGGCTGGCGCCGCGGAACCGTCCTTCCCGGTCCTTCCAGAACAATTTGCGGCTCGAACTGTTCAAAAGTGCCTGCCAGAGATGCGAATCGCTCAGGGCTGTTGTTTCCTGCGTGGACGGGCTCATGAGGCCGTAAGACGCCATAATGGTGTTCAGCAGTTCCTTCATATGCTCCTGTTTCTCGAAGACGAAGTCGTGCAGGCAGATGAGCAGGCAGGGACGGTGTTCCTGTTCAAAAGAGATGACATCAAAGATCTTCCAGCGATAGCTGCCGTTTTTTTGCTGGACGCGAAAAATCCCCGCGAGATAGCCGTCGTCATCGTGCCCTGCCGTATCCGGGCACAGACGACGTGCAAAGGCCAGGAAACGCGCGCGGTCTTCCTCGTGGATGTACGCATCGGCATAGTCGATGAAGGTGTGCATGATGCCGTGGCGATGCGAGCCGGGCTGCAGGGATGGCAGGTCAGACTCAATGATCTCAACGCGGTTTCGCATCTGGTCAACGCAGTATACCTCGTCATAAATGCGCAGGATGTTGCGCACGATTTCGTCGTATCGCCTGGTGGCGGCGTGTTCTTCGCGGTCGGGCTGCAGATTCTTGAGCTCGGCCTTGTGGACGTAAAAGCCGCTGACACCGGCCAGCGTCAGCAGGCTGAAGTGAAAGTACTGGCCGTCGCCGACGCAGATGATGCGCTCGGTCTGGTGCGACCGGATCGCGCGGTCAGCCAGGCGGCGCAGCTTTTCCTGTATCACCGGTGGCAGGGTGTGCAGATAACGGTTGACTTCGGTGGTGGTGGAAAGTCCTGCGGTATGGAGCTCCGATCGGTATGCGGGGTTGGCCGCGAGCAGTTTCACATCATGGCCGTTATCCGACAACAGGGCTACCGGCGTATCCGTGATGAAATTCGTCAGTCCCGCCTTGCTGAAAATCTGTTCTTCAAGCGGACTTTCGCTGTCGAGCCCCGGATACGTCAGGACATTTTCATTCGGATCGTTCTTGGTGAGACGGCAGCAGTAATCGCCCTGGATCTTTTCGCAGCCGATGCTGCACAAGAAATCCACATGCTGTTTATTCTGGACGCCTTCGGCAATCGTATGGATGCCGAGGGATTTGCCCATGAGCACGATAGTCTGGATGATTTTCCTGCTCTCTTCCGTAAAGTCCTCGAAAAAGATGCGGTCGATGCTGATTTCGTCGACCGCGTAGCGTTGCAGCGCAATCAGCGAGGAAAAACCGCTGCCGAAATTATCGAGCACGACCTTGTAGCCATGGGCGCGAAAGCGGCGAATGGCAGCTGCGACGGCGGCTTCATCCTGAGCGAGGGCCGTTTCTGTGATCTCGATGTGGAAATAATCATGCGGAATCTGGTATTTTTCCGTCAGTTCCTCCAGGATGTAGCACGGGTCCATCAGTGCGAAATCGCAGCGCGAGAGGTTGATGGAAATCGGCACGCGCGGCAATTGGTGGAGTTTGCGCTCCTGCTGATTGCGGACGGCTTCCTTCAATACAAAGTGATCGAGCAGATGGATTTTTCCGATATCTTCGAGAATCGGGACGAAATCGTGCGGAGCGATTTCCCCGTAAAGAGGGTCGTGCCAGCGCGAAAGCGCTTCGACGCCGCAAATCTTTTCAGTAGCCGTGCGAAGAATCGGGCGGTAGTGGACATCGATATGTCCATCGTGCAAGGCCCGCTCAAAATTCAAGCGAATATAATTGCGCTTGGTTAAATCCAAGATACTCCCTCCTTTTTATACATAGATATTTTAATTTTATCACAATCTGGACAAAATATGAGGATTGCAGATGAAAAGACAGTTATAAATTTTATGGAACGCTATTTCTCACAGGTAAAAACAGAATGGTACTATAACACGGCTTTCCTACAAAAGAATGAGAAAAACGGCTGATCATAATTTTCATCGGCTGATAAGACAGATGTCCTTTTATTTTTGTTTGTTATTGTTTAGAATAGAATCAAGAAGAAAGTTGAGAGCAATTAAAATCGTCTGACGATTGGAAACATAAGAATTGTTCGATTCCGGTCATGTATGGAGGAGGAAATATCATGAAGGCAGCAGAGATCCTGGCACATGTAGATCACACGTTATTGAAGCAGACGGCAACCTGGGATGATATCCAGCGTATCTGCGACGAGGCAGTGGCGTATCATACGGCTACGGTCATGGTTCCGTCGTCGTTCATCCCGCGCATCGTGGCAAAATACGGCGATGCCCTGAAGGTCGCAACGGTCGTCGGCTTCCCGAATGGCAACTGCAGTCTGGCTGCCAAGGTTGCCGAGACGGCACAGGCCCTGGCTGACGGTGCCGAGGAAATCGATATGGTCATCAACATCGGCATGCTCAAGGCCGGTGAGACGGATTACGTCACGAATGAGATCCGCACGCTCAAGAATCTCTGTGGTGACCGCATCCTGAAGGTCATCGTCGAGACGTGCTTCCTGACGGAAGAAGAGAAGATCGCTGCCTGCCACTGCGTGACGGATGGCGGCGCCGACATCATCAAGACGTCGACGGGCTTCGGCACGGCCGGTGCCAAACTCGAGGACATCGAGCTCTTCAAGAAGCACATCGGCCCGAACGTGGAGATGAAGGCCGCGGGCGGCATCCACACGCGTGAGGAAATGGAGGCCTTCCTGAATGCCGGCTGCACGCGCCTCGGCGCCAGCGCTGCCGTCAAGGTCCTCAAGGATGAACTTTGATCCGGTTTCCACCTTACGGATATAGAAAGGAAGATATAAAATGAAGTCTTTCAAACGTGCGTTTATCATTGTGCTCGACAGCTTCGGCATCGGCCGTGAGCCGGATGCTCCGGATTTTGGCGATGATGTCTGCAATACGCTGAAGACGATTGCCGCTTCGCCGAAATACGATACGCCGAACATGAAGAAGATCGGCCTTTTCAATATCGATGGCGTCGGCTGCGGGACCCCCGTGGAGAATCCGGTTGGTTCCTTTGCCCGCCTGCGCGAACTCTCGCGCGGCAAGGATACGACGACGGGCCATTGGGAAATCGCCGGCATTGTCTCGGAGCGCCCGATGCCGACGTATCCGAACGGCTTCCCGCCGGAAGTCATCGCAAAGCTCGAGCAGGCATTCGGCCGCAAGATCATCTGCAACAAGCCGTATTCCGGCACGAAGGTTATTCACGATTACGGCCGTGAGCAGAAGGAAACGGGTGCCCTCATCGTTTACACGTCGGCAGACAGCGTGCTGCAGATCGCCGCACACGAGGATGATGTGCCGGTTGACAAGCTCTACGAATACTGCCGCATCGCGCGCAAAATCATGCAGGGTGAGCATGGCGTCGGCCGCATCATCGCGCGTCCGTACGTCGGCGAATATCCGAATTACACGCGCACGCCGCGCCGTCATGATTTCTCCCTCGACCCGACGGGCGATACGATGATGGATGCCCTGCGCCGCAAAGGCTTCGATACGATTGGCGTCGGCAAGATTTCCGACATCTTTGCAGGCCGCAGCATCAGCCGCACGCTCGGTATCAACAAGGACAACACGGATGGCATGGAAAAGACGCTGAAGCTCATGGATGAGGACTTCACGGGCCTCTGCTTCGTCAACCTCGTGGATTTTGACATGCAGTACGGCCATCGCCGCGATATCGATGGCTATGCACAGGCTGCGACGGATTTCGACCGCCAGCTCGGTGAATTCATGGCGAAGATGAAGGAAGACGATGTGCTCATGATTACGGCTGACCATGGCTGCGATCCGGGAGCTCCGGGGACGGACCATACGCGCGAATACGTGCCTCTGCTCGTTTACGGCGCACACGTCAAGCAGGGCGTCAACCTCGGCACGTATCCGACGTTCGCCATGATCGGTGCGACGATTTCCGATATGTTTGATGCAGATCTGGCGACGAAGGGCGAGAGCATCCTGCCGCGCATCATCAAGTGACAACGAACATCTGAATTGAATCAGCATTTTTTCGCGGGGCAGAGAAGCCTGTCCCGCGAGAAGAATGCAAGATAAAAAGATTGAAATTTGGGAAGTTTTTCAAATATCCGTTTATGGGGAGGATTTTGCATTATGCGTATGTATGACCTGATTACGAAGAAGAAACATGGCCAGGTGCTCACGGATGAGGAGATCCAGTTCATGATCGATGGCTACGTCAAGGGCGACATTCCCGATTACCAGATGTCGGCCATGCTCATGGCCATCTGGTTCCAGGGCATGACGGATCATGAGATCACGGAGCTCACGAAGGTCATGGCAAAATCTGGCGACATGATCGATCTTTCGGCCATTGCCGGCAAGAAGGTCGACAAGCATTCGACGGGCGGTGTCGGCGACAAGACGACGCTGATCTGTGCCCCGATTGTCGCAGCCTGCGGCGGCAAGGTCGCCAAGATGAGCGGCCGCGGCCTCGGCCATACGGGCGGCACGGTCGACAAGCTCGAGTCCATTCCGGGCTATCAGACGGCTCTTTCGCGCGAGCAGTTCTTCAAGACGGTTAACGACTGCGGCGTCAGCGTCATCGGCCAGTCGGGCAACCTGGCACCGGCTGACAAGAAGCTCTACGCACTGCGCGATGTCACGGCCACGGTCGACAGCATTCCCCTTATCGCTTCCTCCATCATGAGCAAGAAGCTCGCAGCCGGCTCCGACTGCATCCTGCTCGATGTCAAGACGGGCAGCGGCGCCTTCATGAAGACGCTCGATGATTCCATCAAGCTCGCGCAGACGATGGTCGCCATCGGCGAGCTGGCCGGCCGCCGCACGGTCGCGCTGATCACGGATATGGATACGCCGCTCGGCTACGGCATCGGCAACAGCATCGAAGTTATGGAGTCCATGGATGTGCTCAAGGGCCACGGTCCGGCCGACCTCACGGAAGTTTCGCTGCAGCTCGCAGCCAACATGCTTTATCTCGTCGGCAAGGGCACGCCGGAAGAGTGCCGTCAGATGGCAGAAAAGGCCATTGCCGATGGCAGTGCCTTTGAGACGTTCTGCAAGATGGTCCGTGCACAGGGCGGCGACGACAGCGTGCTGCGCGATTACACGAAGTTCCAGCAGGCTCCGTACCGCGCAGAGGTCAAGGCCGAGCGTTCGGGCTACATCACGAAGATGAACGCCGAAGAGATCGGCGAGACGTCTGTTGTCCTCGGCGCAGGCCGTGAGACGAAGGAGAGCGCTATCGACTTCTCGGCCGGCCTGATCCTGCACAAGAAGTACGGTGACGAGGTCAAGGCAGGCGATACGCTCGTGACGCTCTACACGTCGAAGGAAGGCGCACTGGCTGATGCAGAGAAGATGTACCGTGAGGCCATTGCCATCGGCGATGAGCAGCCGGAGAAAGAGCCGCTCGTCTATGCGCGCATCGAGAAAGACAAAGTCGAGAAGTACTGAGGAACGGGGGCAAAAAAATGACAGATGCAGAACTCATTGAAGTTGCCAAGAAGTACCGGGAGCGTGCCTACGCGCCGTATTCGAAGTTCCAGGTCGGTGCGGCCGTCCTGACGAAGAGCGGCCATGCCTACGGCGGCTGCAACATCGAGAATGCCAGCTACCCAGTGACGAACTGTGCCGAGCGCACGGCCATCTTCAAGGCCGTCTCAGAAGGCGAGCGCGAGTTTGAGGCCATCGCCATCGTGGCGGATACGCCGGGCCCCTGCGCACCGTGCGGTATGTGCCGTCAGGCCATCTGCGAATTTCGTATCGGCCGCGTCATCATGGCGAATCTCAAGGGTGACAGCAAGGCCGTAAGCCTCGAAGAAATCCTGCCGTTTGCCTTTACGGAAAATGACCTCTGATATATAATGATGAAGTCGGCCAGATGTCCTCTTTTTCATCTGGCTGACAGAGAACTCATTTCAAAAAGATAGGAGCAAGTCTATGTATTTCGTCATCAACCTGCTCGGCGTGCTGGTCTTCCTGGGCGTCGGCATCCTCTTTTCGAAAAAGCGCAAGGATATTCACTGGCGCGGCGTTGGTTCCCTCCTGGCCATCAACGTATTCATCGCCTGGTTTCTGACGTCATTCCCGATTGGCCGTGACATCGTGCAGGCCGCAGCTGCCGGCTTCACCTGGCTCGTCAGCGTTGCCTACGAAGGCATCGCCTTTGCTTTCCCGGACTGGGTTCATGTGCCGCAGATGAACTTCTTCACGTCGGCTCTGCTGCCAATCCTGCTCGTCGTGCCGCTCTTTGATATCCTGACGTACATCGGTCTCCTGCCGTTCATCATCAAGTGGATCGGCAAGGCCCTGGCTTTTATCACGCATGAACCGAAATTCGAGTCCTTCTTTGCCATCGAGATGATGTTTCTTGGCAACACGGAGGCCCTGGCCGTCTCGAGCCTTCAGCTCAAGCGCATGAAGGCAGACCGCTGCCTGACGCTTGCCATGATGTCCATGAGCTGCGTCACGGCTGCTCTGATCGGTGTTTACACGAAGATGATGCCGGCAGAATTCATCCTGACGGCTGTACCGCTTAACGTCATCAATGCCCTGATCGTCACGAACATCCTGCATCCGGTCAAGATTACCGAGGAAGAGGATACGGTTGCGCGCATCGGTGACGGCGGCAAGGAACGCGAGCCGTTCTTCTCCTTCCTCGGCAACTCCATCCTCGGCGCCGGCCGCCTGGTGCTCATCATCTGCGCCAACGTCATCGCCTTCGTTGCCCTGGCCAAGCTCATCGATATGCTGCTCGTCCTCATCCATCCGGCCATCACGCTCGAGAACATTCTCGGCTGCATCATGTTCCCGTTTGCCTGGCTGCTCGGCCTCGATTCGACGGAGGCCTTCGCCATGGCACAGTACATGGGCACGAAGCTCGTCACGAATGAGTTCGTCGTCATGCTCAGCGTGCAGGACCTCCTGGCCGGCTACAGCCGCCACATGCAGGGTGTCCTGACGGTGTTCATCACGTCGTTCGCGAACTTCTCGACGCTCGGCATGATCATCGGCTGCTTCAAAGGCCTTGTCGATGACAGCAAGAACGATCTGATCTCCCGCAATGTCGGCTACATGCTGCTGTCGGGTATTCTCGTTTCGCTGCTGTCCGCAGGTCTTGCCGGCCTCTTCATCTGGTAAGTTTGCCTTTCCCAATCTCCGCAGATTCTTCTGCGGAGATTTTTTTGCATAAAGTAAAAAAAGGTGTTGACAGAGGCGAAAGAGGATGGTAAGATATATATCGTTGCAGGCGGCAATCAAAGAAAAGCCCGGGCAACACAATTGAATAGCTTCTTTGGTAGAGCATTGTGGAGAGTTGTCCGAGTGGTTGAAGGAGCACGCCTGGAAAGCGTGTATACGGGGAAACCTGTATCGAGAGTTCGAATCTCTCACTCTCCGCCATTTTTATATCCTTTTTCAGGTCGGGCCGCAGTGCCTTGGTCTTGCGCAATGGGGCCTCGTGAACCACGTCAGGTCCGGAAGGAAGCAGCGTTAAGCGAATCGTCTCATGTGCCGCAAGGGTGCCTGGGGACTGCGGTTCGACGTGGAAAAGGATGAGGGCAGCCGGCAAGGCTGCCTTTTTGCTATACGTATTGGGGAGGGGGAGACGCGATGGCGTATATCGCGCTTTATCGTAAATGGAGGCCGCAGACCTTCAAGGATCTGGTCGGTCAGGAACACATCAGCCGCACGCTGGCCAATGCCATCACGAGTGGTCACATCGGCCATGCCTACCTGTTTTCCGGTCCGCGCGGCACCGGTAAGACGAGTACGGCCAAGATTCTGGCGAAGGCACTGAACTGCGAACAGGGGCCGACGCCGGAGCCCTGCGGCGTCTGTGAGCAGTGCCGCAAGATTACCGATGGTTCGTCGATGGATGTCTTTGAGATCGATGCGGCTTCCAACCGCGGCATCGACGAGATTCGCGATCTGCGTGAGACGGTGAAGTTTGCGCCAGTCGATGGCCGCTACAAGGTCTACATCATCGATGAGGTCCACATGCTGACGACCGAGGCCTTCAATGCTCTGCTGAAGACATTGGAAGAGCCGCCAGAGCATGTCGTCTTCATCCTGGCGACGACGGAGGCGCATAAGGTGCCGGCGACGATCCAGTCCCGCTGCCAGCGCTACGATTTCAAGCGCATCACGGTGGAGGAAATCGAGAGCCGCCTGACGTACATCACGGAGCAGATGGGCATGACGGCTGAGCCGGAGGCCCTCGCGATGATTGCGCTGCAGGCGGATGGCGGCATGCGCGATGCGCTCTCCATCCTCGATCAGTGCGCAGCTCTGGCCGAAGGCACGATCACCGTGGAACGCGTGCGCCAGATCCTCGGACTCATCGGCCATGCCTGGATCTACAAGATGACGGAAGCCATTGCCGCGCACGATGTCCAGACATCGCTGCAGATCGTGGCGGAGCTCTTGCGCGACGGCAAGGACCTCAAGCAGATCCTCGCGGAGCTTTCGCTGCACCTGCGCAGCCTCATGATTTTCCAGGCGGCTGGTACCGTGGATTCTATGGATCTCTACGCCGAGTCGCAGGAGATTCTCGCGAAGCAGAGCAGGCTTTTCGCCGCTGATGAGCTGCCGCGCATGATCCGCCGCCTGCACGAGGCCATGACCGAGATGAAATGGTCGCCGCAGCCGCGCATTGCCGTTGAAGTCGCGCTGATGTCCCTGTGCCGCGGTGAGGAACAGCGTGAACAGGCCGCAGCACCGGTACAGGGCCGCGTGGCCGCGCCATCGCCCACAGCTCTGCGGGAAGGAGAGGCGCGCCTTGCGGCCCTCGAGGCCAAACTCGCAAAGGTGACGGCAGCACTCGCCGCTGCTCAGCAGGGCGCGCCCAGCGTGCGCCAGGCAGCTGCTGCCCCGGCATCGTCCGTTCCTGCCCCCAGGCAAGCAGCGGCACCTGCCTCCGGCGTGCCTGCTCCCGGCACGCCGGCAGCACCGCAGGAGACGGCGGCAGTCAGCCAGGAGGGGCTCGCCCTCTGGCAGCAGCTTTTCGAGCAGCTGCGCGCACAGCATAAGGCGCCAATCATCGCCTGCATCCAGAATGCGCAGTTCATGGGCATGTCTGAGCATCAGTTCCATATGAGCATGCAGAGCGACCTCATGGCTTCGCTCGTCATGCGCAATTACCGCAAGGCCATTGAGTCCATTCTGCTTGACCTCACGGGCCGGGAGATACGCGTCATCTGCACGGGCGAGAATGCACCGAAGACACCGCCGCCGCGTCCGCGCCAGAGTACCGCGCGGCAGGCTGCGCCAAAGCGCGAGCAGATTGCACCAAGGCCGGAGCCTTCTGAGATCCTTGAGGAAGTCGCGCCGGATGAGCGCGCTTCTCTCAAAACAGCATTCGACGTCTTCGGTGCCAACGTCGTCGGCGTTGAGACGACGAAACCGGGTAAAACTGAGGCTCCGGCGTCAGAGAAACCGGAAGCGGGCCATGACATCTATGATGACGGTGCCATCCCTCTGCCGGAGGATGGTGATGCACCACTGCCAACGGAGGAAGAGGAATGAATCGGATGGAACAGATGGTTTTGAGTTGACGACAACAATTAAATTTGGTAGTCTAAACTTAGAGAATATAATTTGATATCGTGCGCCACGCGCATGCGAACGGGAGGAGTAACTACATGTTTGGTGGAATGGGCAACATGGGCAATATGGCCGGCATGATGAAAAAAGTCCAGAAGATGCAGAACGAAATGAAGAAGATGCAGGACGAGCTCAAGCGCAAGACCGTTGAAGTGACGGCTGGCGGCGGTGCCGTCAAGATTGTCATGAACGGCGAGAAGCAGGTTCAGGGGCTTACGATTGATCCGGCTGCCGTGGATCCTGAGGATGTGGAAATGCTGCAGGATCTCATCTCGGCTGCATTCAATGAGGCTACGAAAAAAGTAGACGATATGATGGCCTCGGAGATGGGCAAGCTCACGAGCGGGCTTGGCCTGCCGCCGGGACTGCTCTGAGATGCAATACATTGCACCCTTGGCAAATTTAATCGAACACTTTCGCGCACTGCCGGGCATTGGCCAAAAGACGGCAGTGCGTCTTGCTTATCACGTGCTCGATATGGACGCGAACCAGGCAAAGGAATTGGCCTCTGCCATCATCGATGCCAAGGAAAAAATCGGGTACTGCAACACCTGCTTCAATCTCAGTGACCAGAATCCCTGCGCCATCTGCGGATCGCCTGAACGGGATCATTCCATCATCTGCGTTGTTGAGCAGCCGCAGGATGTTGCGGCCATGGAGCGCATGCGCGATTATCGCGGCGTCTATCATGTGCTTCACGGTGCCTTGTCACCCCTGGAAGGTGTTGGTCCGTCGGATATCCGCATCAAGGAGCTCCTGAATCGCCTGCAGGGGGATGAAGTCAAGGAGGTCATCATGGCGACGAATCCGAATGTCGAGGGCGAAGCGACGGCCATGTATATCGCCAAGCTCCTGAAGCCGCTCGGCATCAAGGTGACGCGTATCGCGCACGGCCTGCCGGTGGGCGGCGACCTCGAGTATGCCGATGAGGTCACGCTTTCCAAGGCCATGGAGAATCGGAGGGAAATCTGATGTTTGAAATGCTTACGGCCTTTGCTGTAGGCCTTGTCGTGCTCTGCCTCGTGGGGAAAATCATATCGCTGCCACTGCAGCTCGTATGGAAACTCATCACGAACAGCATCATAGGTGCCATCCTGCTGTGGGTGGTCAAGATCTTCGCCGTCAAGGTGCAGATCACATTCCTGAGTGCGCTGATTGCCGGTTTCTTCGGCGTACCGGGGGTCATTGCGGTGCTGCTTTACACGTATTTATGACGATAACGGCAAGGAAATGGAAGGACTGCTCGTCTGTCCTTCTATTTTTTTACCTTTTTTCAAAAATAGTGTTGACAAAAGAGACGGAGACGTGTATCATAATACAAGTCGCTGCGAGATACGGCAGCC
>NZ_QRQA01000017.1:0-49197 GCF_003475755.1 Mitsuokella sp. AF33-22
TTGCTGGCCCTGACACTCGGGACGAGTCTGCCGGTATATGCCGAAACGGTTAAGGGTCAGATACTGACAAAAGGGGACTGGACGCTGGAGGAACAACTGAAGATGGAAGACAGTAACATCACAGCGGATAAATTTTTCCTGGATGGCAGTAAAATTCCGGATAGCAAAAGCCCTGTAGAAAACAGTCCTGTGGAAAGCATCCAGTCTTCTCTGGAAGGGAAAAACGGCATTGAGATTTCCAATTTGATCGTCCAAGCTCCAACGGGGGAAGGACTCCATGCTTCAATAGATAATGCAGTTGAACTGCAGGGTTCTTCTTGGGCGGCGCCGGTTATTTCCATCAGCGGTGTCACTTCTGATAAAGACAACCCAGCGACGAGTCTTAATGGACTATACACGATGGCGGTAAAAGATGATGTCCATCACAAATATGTGCAGAATCATCTAAAAACAGATTGGCTCCGTGTAAATGGAGTGACCACCGATACGGCACAGCAGGTATACGGTGCTTTTATCGGCGCTGCCGATTTGTCTCCCTATACAGAAGGAGGCAAGACCAATGTGACTGTTGAGAACATTGCCAATACCACGGACAGCTCAGATGGGACTTTGGCTTTTGGACTGGGGAACAATCTGATATTACTTGACTATGACAATCCTGATGAAAAGGGCCAGGACATCCCTTTTGTGGTCACCGGGAAGACTCAGATTCGGAACGTTTCTTCCACCAACGGATCGGCTGTTGGTGCTGTCTTGTATGAAGTTTCCGGCATGGATATGGATGACAGCCACACAGATTTCCATGATCTGGAAATCTTGGATATCCATGGCGGGGATCTGTCCATAGGCCTGTACGGCGGCATGGGTGTGGTCAATGTGGAGAATGCAGACATCAATATGACGGGAAAAGAAAATAAGTATGCCGGGTTGTATACCGCTTCTGTCCCGGATTACCAGTCAGCGACTCTGCAGCAGCTTGCCATTGCAGGACCTTTCTATGGAAAGATTAATTTAAACAATCCCGATGGAAACTATACCATCAATGGCAATGTAATGGCAGACGCAGGGAATCAACTGCTGAAAGATGAAGTAGCATATAAATATTATAAAAATCAATATGAAGATGCTAAAACTAATGAAGGGCAAAGAGAATATGCGAAGGAATCTATGGATAGTCTGGAGCCGACCATTCAATTCCTCAAAGATAAACAATACGGGAGCATCAACATGGACGGCCATTTGAAACTGTACGGGGATGTCTATGCCAAAGATGGAGGCACCGTGAATCTCCATCTTCAGAATGGCAGTTATTTTGAAGGCCAGGCCGATGATTATGCAGATTTTGACGCTGCCGGACAGCTGACTCCCCGGCAGGTGGATGTGTCTTCCGATATGAATAAATCTGCTCTGGGCAAGCTGTACAATTGGAAATGGCAGGACGATTATACCTATGTTACATACGGCGTCCCCCGTCTGAATGCCGGCACCATCAACCTGACCATGGATCCCGGCAGCAAATGGCAGACCCGGGGCAAGAGCTTCATTACCTCGCTGGATTTCAATCATGGCGGTCTCGTGGATACTCGGAAGGGCCATGGAGTATCCGTGAGTATCGGTAAACTTACCGGGGAGGGCGGCACCTTCCTCATGGACTTTTCCAAGGATGCGGCCAAATCCGATATGATTTATGTCAAGGACCTGAGCCAGTCCGGGGTCCAGCACATCCAGGCCTATCTCCAGCCGGATACCAAAGTGGAAGAACTGAAGGGCATCCGCTTTGCCACCACCGGCGGGGATGACTATAAACGGGATCCGGCTGCCAAATTCGATGTGAGCTTGGTCCATAATCAGGGTGTCAACAATATCACTCTGAAAGTGAAAAATGAAAAGTTCAATCCCGATAATACAGCAGTGAACGAAAAATTCAACGGCGGGAAAAATGGTGTGGGTACCTACAAGCCCGGCAACGACTATGTAACAGCTGTCTTCTCCGGTAAAGGTTTTACCAAGGAAGCTCCGGATCAGGATAAAATCTTCCAGGCTTCACAGGAAGGAAAGCAGACCACTGATGATGCAGGGAATCTCCTGCCGGAATACTTGAAGACCGAAACCATCGAAAACCCGGTGAAGGAAGGGACGAACTGGTTTATTGACACAGCGGTGCTCATGCCTTCTGACAGTGGCAAGATTATCAAGAAATCCAGCCAGCTGGACTACACGGATGCTGTCTATGGCATTTATACAGATACGCTGAACAAGCGCCTTGGTGAAGCCCGCTACAGCGCAGACGGCGACGGCATGTGGGCGCGTGTGCGTCATGACCGCCTGGGACGGGAAGCGTTGTACGACGCCCGGAACACGATGACAGAGCTCGGGTATGACTGGACGCGCGCGGAAACGGCTTCCGGCCGGCATATTCAGGGCGCAGCCTTTGATTTGATGAACGGCAGTGCCGATTATAAGGAACTGGATGGCAACAGCGATGTCAAGCGCTACGGTGCCTGGTTCTACGATACGCGACTTGGCAACGATGGCCATTACACGGACCTTGTTGCCAAATACGGCCGCCTGTTCAATAAATTCAACTTGCTGCAGGATAACGGCATGCCGGTGCAGGGCGATTACCACAACAATTATTATTCACTGAGCCTGGAATACGGACGCAAGGTGCCGCTCTCCTCTTCCTGGTACATCGAACCGCAGGCACAGGCCCAGTACACGTATCTGGGCAGCACGGATTACCATACGACGCAGGGATCCCGCGTCCATTTGGCCGGCACGGACAGCTTCATCAGCCGCCTCGGTTTCCGTCTCGGACAGGATATTGGTAAGCAGTCGACGTTCTACATCAGCGCGGACTTCCTGCACGAGTTCCTCGGCAATCAGGACATCTTTGCGCAGGACATGACGGGCAGAATGAACGTCACGGGTCATAATGACGGCAGCTGGTATGATGTAGGACTCGGCCTTACGACGCATCTCAACAAGGATACGTATGCCTTCCTCAATTGTGATAAATCCTTCGGTCCGAAAATCGAACACACCTGGTCCATGGAAGCCGGCATCAACTGGCAGTTCTGACTTTGCCTTACAGCCATGCAGGAAACTTTCTTGCATGGCTTTTTGTGTGTAATAACGTATGGATATCAGGAAATAAAGAATCTTATAACTTATCACAAAAGATGCTTTGCCACTGTTTTGGTGCGGGAAATACTCTGCATACATGTTGGTTTGCAAGATGTGAATTTTAGAGTACAATTAAATTGTGTATGTAGGAGATTTACATGGAGGCAAAGAAAGTCAAATGCATTTGAATGAATTGAATATCGGCGAGAGCGCCGTGGTGCGCTCAGTCGGAGGCGAGGGGGCGCTGCGGCAGCACTTCCTTGATATGGGCGTAATCCCGGGGGCACATATCACGCTGGTGAAGTTTGCGCCGCTCGGGGATCCAATCGAATTTCGCATCCATGATTATGAGCTGACGCTGCGCGTCGATGATGCAAAGAAAATCGTGGTCGAGATGCTCGAGGCGGAGGACCTGCCGCAGCAGAAAAAGGCGGAAATGACGCATGAGCCGACGGATCATCCGGGTCTCGGCGAGGGCGGACGTTACCATGTGCGGCAGGGGGAAAATCCGCTGCCGGAGAATCAGCTGCTGACGTTTGCGCTCGCGGGCAACCAGAACTGCGGCAAGACGACGCTTTTCAACCAGCTGACGGGCTCGAACCAGCATGTCGGCAATTTTCCCGGCGTCACGGTCGATCAGAAGAGCGGCTCGATCCGCAATCACCGCAATACGCTCATCACAGACCTGCCGGGCATCTACTCGATGTCGCCGTATACGGATGAGGAGATTGTTTCGCGTGAATTCATCCTGCGCGAGCAGCCGACGGGTATCATCAACATCGTTGATGCGACGAATATCGAACGCAATCTTTATCTGACGCTGCAGCTTATTGAGCTCGACCGGCCGATGGTGCTCGCGCTCAACATGATGGATGAGCTCACGGGCAACGGCGGCTCGGTCGATATCAACGCGATGGAGTCGCTCTTGGGCATTCCGGTCGTGCCGATTTCGGCGGCCAAGGGCGAGGGCATCGAGGAGCTCGTCGAGCATGCGCTGCATGTGGCGCATTATCAGGAGCAGCCGGGGCGCATGGATTTCTGCGATGCCAACAGCCATCGCGGCGCAGTGCATCGCTGCCTGCACGGCATCATGCATCTCATCGAGGACCATGCAAAGGATGCGCGCATCCCGCTGCGCTTTGCGGCGACAAAGGTCGTCGAGGGTGACCATCGCGTCATCGAGGCGCTGCAGCTCGACCAGAATGAAAAAGAGATGATCGAGCATATCATCTGCCAGATGGAGAAGGAGCGCGGGCTCGACCGCGCGGCAGCCATCGCCGACATGCGGTTTTCTTTCATCGAGAATCTGGTGAACCGCACGGTCCACAAGGCGCACGAGAGCCGCCAGCATGAGCGCAGCCGCCGCATCGACAAGGTGCTGACGGATAAGTATTTGGCCATCCCGTCGTTCGTCGCCATCATGAGCATCGTCTTCTACCTGACGTTCAACGTCATCGGTGCGGGCCTGCAGGACCTCATGGCGGCGGGCATCGGCGCGCTGCAGGATGTGGTGGATGCGGAGCTTTCGGCCTGGCAGGTCAATGCGGCCATCCATTCGCTCGTCATCGACGGCATCTTCACGGGTGTCGGCACGGTGCTCTCGTTCCTGCCAATCATCGTGACGCTCTTCTTCTTCCTGTCGCTGCTGGAGGATACGGGCTACATGGCGCGCATCGCCTTCGTCATGGATAAATGGCTGCGCAAGATCGGCCTTTCGGGCCGCAGCATCGTACCGCTGCTCATCGGTTTCGGCTGCAGTGTGCCGGCCATCATGGCGACGCGCACGCTGCCGTCGGAGCGCGACCGCCGCATGACGATTCTGCTGACGCCTTTTATGAGCTGCTCGGCGAAACTGCCGATTTACGGCCTGCTGATTGCGGCGTTTTTCGGCGATTACGGCGCACTGCCGATGATCATCCTGTATTTTGGCGCGATGTTCGTGGGCATTCTCATCGCGCTTCTCGGCAAGAACAGTATCTTTAAGGGAGAGGCTGTGCCGTTTGTCATGGAGCTGCCGAATTACCGCATGCCGGGCTGGCGCAATGTGGGCCAGCTGCTCTGGGAGAAGTCGAAGGACTTCCTGGAGCGTGCGTTCTCCGTCATCTTTGTCGCGACCATTGTGATCTGGTTCCTCGAGACGTTCAATTTCCGCCTTGACATGGTGACGGACTCTTCGGAGAGCATCCTGGCTTCGGTGGCCGGTTTAATCGCGCCAATCTTTGCGCCGCTTGGCTTCGGTGACTGGCGCATTTCGACGGCGCTGATCTCGGGCTTCATGGCCAAGGAGAGCGTCGTTTCGACGCTGACGGTTCTTTTCGGCACGACATCGCTCAATACGGTGCTGACGCCGCTGACGGCCGCGTCGCTCTTGGCGTTCTGCCTGCTCTACACGCCGTGCGTTGCGGCAATCGCCTCGGTCAAGCGGGAGCTTGGCACGGCCTGGGCCGTCTGGATTGTCGTGTTCCAGTGCATCGTCGCCTGGATCGTTTCGTTCCTCGTCCATACGATCGGTTCGCTGCTTTGATGATTTGCTTTCAGGCAGTTTTATATTATTATGGTATCAAAAAACGCGCCTGTGCCGCATTTGCGGTCACAGGCGCGTTTTTGCGCTTGCACGATCAATCTTCTACGTCACGTGTCTCCAGATAGAAGAAAAACGCGGTGACGAAGACGGCCAGAACGAGCCAGACATAAGACGGAATCATAGAACCTCCTGTCGCTAAAGGCTGGGGGTAGAACGGTAGCGCCTGCTTAAAGATGTCTCTTTAATCATGCTGTAATTCTAAATTACGGGATGTATCTGAAAAACAGATGAAAGAACCGGACTCTATAGCCGACGAAAAATCTTTTTGCTATAATGAAGGGGAAGTATGATTTTTGCTGGAAAGGGTGGTCTTATGTATACGCTTGCAACGGATGAATTTCAGGGCAAGAAGCCGCAAATCCATGAGGAAGCTTTCGTCGCACCGCAGGTCTTCCTGGCCGGCGATGTACGCGTCGGGCGCTTCTCGAGCCTCTGGCCTGGTGTCGTGGCGCGCGGCGATGTCAATTATATCGAGGTCGGCGAATGCTCGAACGTCCAGGATCTCGTCTGCCTGCATGTGGCCGATGAGAATCCCTGCATCATCGGGGATTATGTGACAATCGGCCACGGCGCCGTTGTGCATGGCTGCGAGATTGCGGACCATGTGCTCATCGGCATGAACGCGACGGTGCTGACGGGCGCGAAGATCGGCCGCGGGTCGATCATTGCGGCGGGGGCGCTGGTTCGCGAGAACCAGGTGATCCCCGAGAATTCGCTGGTCGTCGGCGTGCCGGGCAAGGTCGTGCGCACGCAGGACCGCATCGCGACAATCCATGCGCAGGCCATCAAGTATAAATGTGAGTGGGCCATCGCATACGGCGTGAAGCCCGATATCGAGGGCGAGCGCTACCACGGGGAAAAAATCATCTGACGATGACGGCACCCCAGGCTTCGAGCAGCATCGGCATGCGCCAGCGGGCGTTGGCCGGACTCGTCGAGGGCATGGCGTGGAAGTCGATGTCCTGGCGCTTCAAGAGGTCTTTATTGAAGCGCTTGAAGGCCTGGGCGGATTTGCCGCCGTTGAAGCAGATGGTGTGAAGATTTGGATACGTTTGGAGCAGGGCAGTGAAATCATTGCCCTGCTCATTTTGTATGGCGGAGTCGAGGCTGCCGGCGCGCTCGCAGGTGCCGATGGAGTCCCAGAGGGCGATGTGGTGGCGCAGGAGCATCCGGAGCCTTTCGGGATAGGCGGCGGGCAGTGTTTCGCCGAGCAGCGTGGCCATCATGGGCCAGAAGCGGTTCTGGGGGTGGGCGTAGTATTGCTGTTCCTGCAGCGATTTGACGCCGGGCATGGAGCCGAGGATCAGGGTGTGGCAGGCGTCGTCAATGCTCGGCGGAAAGCCGATACAGAGCATCGGGGGTCAGTCCTTTCTTATCGATTGGCGAAGGCGGCCTTGAGGTGTTCGAGGCCGTTTTCGAGAGTCTGCCACGGGCAGGCGATGTTGATGCGCTGGAAGTTGGAGCCGGCGGGGCCGAAGATGTGGCCGCTGTCGAGCCAGAGGTTGGCCTTATGGACAATGATGTCGTCGAGTTCTTCATCGCTGAGGCCGTAGGCGGAGAAGTCGAGCCAGAGGAGGTAGGTGCCTTCGGGTTCGATGAGCTTGACTTTCGGCATGTTTTCCGCGAGGAAGGCCTTCGTTTTCTGGTAGTTCGTCTCGATGTAGGCGAGGAGTTCTTTGAGCCATTCACCGCCGTGCTCGTAGGCGGCCTGGGCGGCGAAGAGTCCGAGGGCGTTGGGCTGGCTGTAGCCGGCGGCGAGGACCTCGGCGCGGAATTTCCGGCGCAGCTTGTCATTCTCGATGAAGATATTCGAGACTTGCAGGCCCGCGAGGTTGAAGGTTTTGGACGGCGAGGTGCAGGTAATCGTGCGCGCGGCGATTCCCGGGGACAGGGAGGCGAGCACCGTATGGCGGAAGCCCGGGCGTACGAATTCATGGTGGATCTCGTCGGCGACGATGAGGACGTCGTGGCGTGCGCAGATCTCAGCGATGCGCAGCAGCTCGTCCTTCGTCCAGACGCGGCCAGCCGGGTTGTGCGGGCTGCAGAGCAGGAAGAGTTTGACGTTGCCGCTCTTGATTTTCTGCTCGAAGTCCGCAAAGTCGATTTCGTAATGGCCGTCCTTCAGGACGAGCGGGCTGTTGACGAGCTGGCGGCCGTTCTGCTCGATGACTTCTGTGAATGGATAGTAGACGGGCTGCTGCAGGAGCACGCCGTCGCCTGGCTTCGTGAAGCAGCGCACGGCAGCGGCCAGGGCGAAGACGACGCCCGGCGTCATGATGAGGGCGCGGGTGCTCGGCGTCCAGCCGTGATGCTCCGTCATCCAGTTCACGATGGTTTCCTTATAGGATTCCTTGGGATCGGTGTAGCCGAAGATGCCGTGCTGGACGCGGCGCGTGAGTTCGTCGATGACGGGCTGCGGCGTGCGGAAGTCCATGTCAGCGACCCAGAACGGCAGGATGTCTTTGGGGTAGCCGCGCTCGACGGCAAAGTCGTATTTGAGGCAGGAGGTGCCGCGGCGGTCGATGATTTCATCAAAATTTATGGTCATGAGGATTCCTCTCTTTCTTTCGGCGGTGGCAATCAGCCGTTCAGCGCCTGGCTGAGGTCAGCGATGAGGTCTTCGGCGTCTTCGATGCCGACGGAAAGGCGCAGCAGGCGGTCGTCAAGTCCCGTGCGCGCCAGGAGTTCCTGCGGCATCTCGGCATGGGTCTGGGCCAGCGGATACGTGAGCAGGCTTTCGACGCCGCCGAGGCTTTCGGCAAAGGCGATGAGGCGGATGCGTTCGAGCATGGCCTTGGCAAGTTCCGGCGTTTTGACCTTGAAGGAGATCATGCTGCCGTTGCCCGTGGCCTGACGCTGCTGGAGCTCATGGCCCGGGTGCGAGGGCAGGCCGACGTAGTAGACGTCCGTGACGTTTTCCTGCGTGGTCAGCCATTCGGCGATCTTCTGGGCATTTTGTTCCTGACGTTCAACGCGGATGCCGAGCGTCTTGATGCTGCGTAGCAGCAGCCACGAATCCATTGGCGAGAGGTTCGGTCCCTCGGATTTGATGAGGAGCTCAAGCTTCTGGCCGTAATCGGCGTTGCGGTCCGCGATGGCGATGACACCGGCGATGATATCGTTGTGGCCGCAGAGGTATTTCGTCGCGCTTTGTACGACGATATCGGCGCCGAGTGTCAGGGGCTTTTGGAAATGCGGCGAGAGGAAGGTGTTGTCGACGGCGAGCAGGGCGTGGTGTGCATGGGCCAGCTTTGCGAGTGCCGCGATGTCGCTGATGCGCATCATCGGGTTCGACGGCGTCTCGATGAAGAGCAGGCGCGTCTTGTCCGTGATCTTTGCTTCCGTGGCAGCGAGGTCGGAGGTGTCGACGTAGTCGCAGGTCAGGCCGTAGGCACTGTAGATGTCGTTGATGAGGCGTACGGTGCCGCCGTAGAGGTCCTCGGAAAGCAGGATGTGATCGCCGGGTTGCAGCAGGTGCAGGGCCATGTTGATGGCGGCCATGCCCGAGGAGAGTGCCCAGGCGCGTTCGCCGCGCTCGAGGCTGGCGAGCGTGAGCTCGAGTTCATGGCGCGTCGGGTTGTCGACGCGGCCGTAGTCGTAGCCGGTGCTCTGCTTGAAGCCGGGGTGGCGGTAGGTGGCCGAGAGGTAGATGGGATCGCTGATGGCGCCGGTCGCATCATACTGATGACAGCCGTGTACTTCGAGGGAAAAATCTTTCATGATGTGCTCCTTTTCGCTGGATATCCGTTTGCATATTAAACAAGTATGAAATGTTAGCTATATTATAAGGGCTTGGAAAGGAGATGTCAATTGCGGTTTTGGCATTTCAGCAGGGCAGGGGTACGAGGGAGCGTGCGCCCTTTTCCGCCCGGAAATTCGCGCTCGTGAGATCGGTGAGCTCTGTCAGCCGCGCTTCGACGTCCTCGGGCGGCACCAGCAGATGCAGTGTGACCGCTTCACCGTAATCGCTCTCGCCGTGGCGGATCTCCTGCTGGCGCAGCCAGTGCTCGACCGTGGCGAGCAGATCGTAGCCGACGGTGACGGCGATTTCCTGGAACGGCGTCATGGCGATGCGCGTCGCGGCCTCGATGCCGAGTACGGCTGCGTGGCCGTAGGCGCGGATGAGCCCGCCGGCGCCGAGTTTGATGCCGCCGAAATAGCGCGTGACGACGATGACGACGTCGGTCAGCTCGTTCTTCTTGATGGCTTCGAGGATGGGGTTGCCGGCCGTGCCGCCTGGCTCGCCGTCGTCGTTTGATTTCTGCTTGTCGCCGCGAGGCCCGAGTACCCAGGCTGAACAGTTGTGGCGCGCATCGAAATACTTCTTTTTCATGGCCTGCACGAATTCCCGTGCTTCTTCCTCCGTCTCGACGTGGCGCAGGTGCGTGATGAATTTGGATTTCTGGATTTCGTAATTCGTGACGAGCGAGTCGTCTGTTTCCTGTATGGTACGATATGCTTGCATACGGCACTTCCTTTCGTTGTCATTTTCTACATTATTATAGTATGAAATGCCTCAAAATGTATAGGGCGGCCCATGGGAAGCGTTTTCTTAAAATTTAATTTCCTCAGCTATGGTAATTCGATTCGTTTTGTAGTATCCTTTAGTAGAAATAATGGAAGTGTCGCGGATGGCATTGCTATACAAATCACAGATCGAAGCGGCACTGGGAAGGTTGTGTTATTAAGGTCATGAACGAGTCGAAAATGAACAGAGGGCTGAAAAATCGTCATTTGCAGCTGATTTCCCTCGGCGGAGTCATCGGCAGTGGCTATTTTCTCGGTACGGGGTATGTCCTCGAAAAAGCAGGCCCAGCTGCGATACTTGCGTATCTTCTGGGTGGCGTCATCGTATTGTGCGTCATGCTTTGCCTGGCGGAACTGGCTGTCGATAAGCCGGTTTCGGGTTCTTTTGTCACGTACGCAAAGGAGCATATTTCCCCGACTTGGGCGTGTGGAGTGGGCTGGGCCTACTGGACGACCTGGGTGGCGTACGTTCCGTCGGAGATGATTGCCGCTGGCATCATCATGAATCATTTCTTGCCGGAAGTCAGTCAGCTCTGGTGGGCTGTCTTCTTCGGACTCCTGGTGACAATCCTGAATCTGTTTCATGTCGACAAGTTCGGCGAGAGCGAGTTTTGGTTATCCCTGATCAAGATCATAGCACTCGGTGCGTTCAGCATCGTGGCGGGCCTCATCTGTCTTGGCCTCATCGGTGATCAGGGGTACATCGGTACGAAAGTCCTGCTCGGAGGCGGCGGCTTTGCACCGAATGGCTACTGGTCCATCGTGCTGACCATGGTCATCATCCTCGTCAATTTCCAGGGAACGGAAATTATCGGCCTGGCAGCCGGGGAATGCGAGAAACCGGAAAAGAGCATCCCGATTGCCGTGCGCAATGTGACGTGGCGCATCATCGCGCTCTACATCATCCCGATTTCCCTCCTGATTTCGATTTTGCCATGGGATCAGGCTTCTCTGGAGGAAAGCGTCTTTGCAGCCGCTGTCTCGCAGTATGGCTTTACGCACTTCGGTGCATTCTTCGCGTTCGTCATCCTGACGGCCGCTATCTCATGCTCGAATTCGGGCCTTTACGGTGCCGCACGGGCCCTGCATGCGCTGGCCCGCATGGATATGGCGCCGCACACGCTCGGTCACATCAACAAGAACGGCATGCCGTCGCGTTCCATCCTCGTTTCGATTTGTGCCTGCTGGGCCGTCATCCTGCTCTATTCGTTCAATCCGGATTCGGCGCTTTACACGTATCTGCTCGCGGTTTCGGGCTTTACGGGCGCCATTGCCTGGATTTCAATTTGCTGGAGCCAGTACCGCAGCCGCAAGCAGCGCATCGCTGCAGGAACAGTGGGCAAGCTTCGCTATAAGACGCCGTTCTTTCCGTACGTGACGCTCTTTGGCATCTGGGCGCAGGTATTCTGCCTCGTCGTCATGGTCTTTGATCCGGATCTCCGGGAATCGCTTTATGCCGGCCTGCCGATGCTCCTGATCCCGATGGCCTGCTATCGTCTGCGCCAGCGCCGCCGTGCGGCCAGTGCAGCCCGGGTATTCCACTGAAAACAGTTTACGCTTTCATGACAAGCGAGCAGCAGCTTGAATTCTTCTTGGATTCGGGCTGCTGTTTTTATTTTATGATTGTTATCTTTAACTTTAAAAAGATATAACATTTATTGACATAGATAAATCCTTTTCATATAATAAAAACAGTTTGAGGCTTAAAATGCTCGGTTTTATTAATTGGTCAGTTGGGAATAGGGGATGACGGTTTTGTATCCAATGAAATTGCAGGCACCGCTCAAGGACTATATCTGGGGCGGCACGAAACTCAAGACGGATTATGGCAAGCAGACGGATCTCGACAAGGTGTCGGAATCGTGGGAGCTCGCCTGCCACAAGGACGGCATGAGCATCATCGCGAATGGCCCGGAGAAGGGCCGCACGCTCAAGTCGTATCTCGATGAGGCCGGTCCGGCGGTGCTCGGCGAGCATGCAAAGAAGTTCCCGTATTTCCCGCTGCTCATCAAGCTCATCGATGCCAAGGACAATCTCTCGGTGCAGGTGCATCCGGACAACGGCTATGCGATGCGCGTCGAAGGCGAGTTTGGCAAGACCGAAATGTGGTACATCGTCGACTGCGAGCCGGGTGCAACGCTTATTTATGGCTTCAAGCACGAGATCTCGAAGGAAGAGTTTGAGCGCCGCATTGCCGATAATACGCTGCTGGAGGTCTGCAATCAGGTGCCGGTGCACAAGGGCGATGTCTTCTTCATCGCGTCGGGGACGCTGCATGCCATCGGCAAGGGAATCATCATCTGCGAGATTCAGCAGAATTCAAATACGACATACCGTGTCTACGATTACGGTCGTGTCGGCAAGGATGGCAGGCCGCGCGAGCTTCACGTCAGGAAGGCCATCGATGTCACGAGTCTTGAGCCCGTCAGGGAGCGGCCGCAGCTTGAGGCTGTCATCGATATATTTGCGGATACAAAAGCACGTCTGCTGGCTTCGTGCGAGTATTTCACGGTGTACGAGCTCGAGGTGGACGGCACGAGCCATCTGACGGCAGGCAGGGATTCGTTCCAGAGCTTCACGGTGCTTGACGGCGAAGTGACACTAAAGGCCGGCGCGGCGGAGCTGAGCTTCAAAAAGGGCGAATCGTCGTTCCTGCCCGCAGGTCTTGGCGCCTACACGCTTTCCGGCAAGGCCATCCTGATCCTGAGCAAGGTCTGAACCCTGGGGCCGATGGCCGTTGCTGCTTGCTGGACAGATGACAGAGAAAAGAAAAAGGCTGACTGCAGCTTCTGGCGCAGTCAGCCTTTTCAAACGTAGTAAAAAGGGATGAGGGTATGATTAAATATCAGGAAATCGCAAAGGATTTGCGAAAAAAAATCCAGACGGGCATCTATAAATCCGGCGCGCAGCTCGCCTTGGAGCGGGAGATGTGCGAGCATTACGGTGTCAGCCGCATTACCATAAAGAAGGCTGTTGATGAGCTCGTCAAGGAAGGGCTGGTCGTGAAGAGACGCGGCGCTGGCACTTTTGTCAAAGGCCTAGCACATGAGGATGTCTGTGAAATCAGCATGGCAGACCATTTTTCCGGGTTTTCCAAGAGTTTTGCCGGTCATGATGTCACGACAGAAATCGTGCGCTTTGATATCATTCATCCGGAGCCTGAGACTGCGTCAAAACTTTGCATTGCGACGGATGATTTTGTCTATGATATTGTGCGCTTGCGTCGGCTGGACGGACGCCCTGTCGTAGTTGAGTACACGCAGATGCCGATCGAGCTCATTCCTGGAATCAAGCGGGATATCCTCGAGCACTCGATTTATCAGTACATCGAGCAGCATCTTCATTTCCGGATTCAGTCAGCGCATCGCCTGATTCGTGCACTGCTGCCGACTGGGCAGGAGGAAGAACTGCTTGACATCGAGCATGGCAGCCTGCCCATCCTGGAGGTTGAGCAGATCGCATTCCTTGATGACGGCCGCGCATTTGCCTACTCCCGGATTCACCATCGCGGTGACGAGCAGGCATTCCGTGTCATCAGCATTCGCTGAGCTGCAGCGGATGCGACGTCTTTGACCTCATGATGGATTTTCTTCCTGTGTGTGTGTTGCCCCGTCCTGCTCATCGGGCAGGGAGAGGTAGCTGCGGATGGCGGCAATCTCGTCGGCGATGAAGAGGCCGGCGGGGGATTCGCGGATCATGACGGCCTGGAGCTGGCGGCTCTGTTCTTCCTGGTCGTCGCTGCGCAGGTTCGCGGGGTCCGCGGCGGCCCGTGTCAGGGCGATGGCGCGGTGCTGGGCTTCGGCGTATTCATGGGTCTTGCGGACAACTTCGGTGACTTCATCGTAGCAGGAGTCGTTGAGCGAGAGCGGCGGCGTGTGCTTTTCAATGCGGTCTGCCAGCTGCTGGCTGTCCTGTTCGAGCTGGGAGAGGCGCAGGTAGGTCGTCTGGATGCTGATGTTGTCTTCCTTGAAGTTCTCGAGGATTTGATGGTACCACTGCCAGTTGTGGTCAAGGCTGTCAATGTCTTTCTGGTAGCTTTCGTACCAGTCGGCGAAGGTCTGCTGCTGTTCCATCAGGGCGTAGCGTTCCTCGGGGCTCATGGTGTTCTCGGCATGGTGCCGGGTGCTGGGCCAGGCGAAGAAGACGACGGCGCTCGCGAGGCAGAGCACGACGAAGAAGCAGAAGAATACCTTGCGGCTCGGGATGTAATGATAGAGCAGGGCCAGCAGGATGACGGCGACGATAGCGCCGATGAGCAGAAGCATGAAGTTTCCCTCCTAAATACATTTCATACATTGTACATGTTCCTATTCTATCATAAAGTATGCGGCAGGGACAGGGCAGCCCTTGCGGGATGGGGTGGAAAGGGATATACTGTTGTTCATCAAGGATGTGATAGATTGAAACGTAAATTTCTCAGCAATTTCTGGCAGTTGTTCCGCGGCTATTGGAGCTCGGAACAGAAGTGGAAGGCTCGTGGCCTCCTGGCCTTCGTCATCGTCTTGAATTTTGCTTCGGTGTATCTGCTCGTACGGCTCAACAGCTGGTATAATGTCTTTTACAATGCGCTGCAGCAGTATCAGTCGGAATCATTCTGGCCGCTCATCGGCGAGTTCACGGGGCTGGCTTTCCTGTATATCATCCTGGCTGTTTATGCCATTTACCTGCGGCAGATGCTGCAGATCAAATGGCGTACGTGGATGACAGACCGTTACATCGGCCGCTGGATGAAGAATCAGGTCTATTATCGCCTGCAGGTTTTAAAGAGCGATACGGATAACCCCGATCAGCGAATCAGCGAGGATATCAATCAGTTCGTCTCGCTGACGCTGCAGCTCCTGCTGGGTTTTCTCAAGCAGCTCACGACGCTCGGTGCGTTCGGCGTCGTGCTCTGGAATCTTTCCGGTGCCTTCACGGTGCCAATCGGCGGCCATGAGTTCGTGATCTATGGCTACATGTTCTGGTTCTCGCTGCTCTACGCCGTGCTCGGCACCGTGGGCGTGCACTTCGTCGGCCGCCGTCTCATCGGGCTCAATTTCGACCAGCAGCGCTTCGAGGCGGATTTCCGTTTTGACATGATGCGCGTGCGCGAGAACAGCGAGAGCATCGCGTTTTACCGCGGCGAGCAGCCGGAGTCCGCGGGCTTCGCGGAGCGCTTTGCGAGGGTCATCGAGAATTACTGGCACCTCATGCGTCAGACGAAGCTCCTGAATTTCTACGTCAACGGCTACGGCCAGCTGGCCATCATCGTGCCGCTCGTCATGGCCGCGCCGCAGTATTTTGCCGGCGTCATGACGCTCGGCGGCCTGATGCAGACGGCTTCGGCGTTCGGGCGCGTGCAGGATGCGCTCTCGTACTTCGTCACGGCATACGATACCATCGCTCAGCTCGCAGCCGTCATCCATCGTCTTTCGGGCTTTACGCATCATATGGATGAGGTTGCCTCGCTCAAGAGCGATATCGTTTATGCACAGGGGGAGGATTCCGATCTCGTGCTGAAGGATCTGGCGGTTAGCCTGCCCGACGGGCGCACGCTCCTGCGCGACTGCAATGTGGAACTGCCGGCCGGCAGCCGCCTGCTCATCACGGGAGCTTCGGGCTGCGGCAAGAGCACGCTGCTGCGCACGATGGCCGGCATCTGGCCGTATGGCAGCGGCAAGCTTGCGGTCAAGAAAGGCAGCCGCGTCCTGTTCCTGCCACAGCGTCCGTATCTGCCGCTCGGCAGCCTGCGCCGCGCGCTCTATTATCCCCTGAGCGCTTCGGGCCCGGAGAAACGTCTCCAGGAGGTCCTGCGCAAGGTCGAGCTCGCCCCGCTCATTGACCGGCTGGACGATGTCGATGACTGGAGCCGCATCCTGTCGCTCGGCGAACAGCAGCGTCTGGCCTTTGCGCGCGTGCTGCTCGTGCGTCCCGACTGGGTATTCCTCGACGAGGCGACCTCGGCCCTCGACGAGCCGCGCGAGCAGGAGATGTACGAGCTCCTGCGCCGTGAGCTCCCGCAGATGGGCATCGTCAGTGTCGGCCACCGTTCGACGCTCTTTGCCCAGCATCAGGAGGAGCTGCACCTCTCGGGTGATGGCAGCTGGCGCGTGGTGCCGGTCGTCTGATTTTGTAGTCTTTTATTCTCATAGCTATACAGATATGCACAACTTTGTCCACAGAGTTGTGCATATTTTTTTATGTGTTTTTATAGGGAAAGAAGAAAAAAGATAAATTAAAGATAAATAAAGAATAAAACAATAAAAATATCTTTACTTATGTGGATTATTGTGGTAGTATAAAAGCATAGAAACAGACAAGAATAAAGGTTAATAAAGGAAAAGAAAGAAAAACCGGAAGGGCTGGGAAGTATGTCAGGACAAACGTGTTATCTGGCCATTGATATCGGGGCCTCAAGCGGCCGCCATATCCTCGGCTGGATGGATAAAGGAAAGATGCGGATCGAGGAGATTTACCGCTTCGAGAATAAGCTGGTCAAACAGAATGGCCACCTCTGCTGGGATCTGGATCACCTCTTTCATGAAGTGGTTGCCGGACTCCGGAAATGCAAGGAACTCAACCGCGTGCCGGCAAGCGTCGGCATCGATACCTGGGGCGTCGATTTCGTCCTGCTCGACAGGAACGGCAACGTCATCGGCAATACCGTCGCATATCGCGACAGCCGCACGAAGGGCATGGATGCGGAGGTCTACAAGGTCATACCAGAGACCAAGCTCTACGGCCGCAACGGCATCCAGAAACAGCTGTTCAATTCGATTTACCAGCTCATGGCCATCAAGCAGGAGACGCCGCAGGCACTCGAGAAGGCCGAACGCTTCCTGATGATACCGGAATACCTCAATTACCGGCTGACGGGCGTGGCGATGAACGAGTACACGAATGCGACGACGTCGCAGCTCGTCAATGCCCAGACGCAGGATTGGGATTACGAACTACTGGAGATGCTGGGGCTGCCGACAAAGATTTTTGGCGAGCTCAACATGCCGAAGACGCTCGTCGGACCGCTTTCAAGCGAGATGGCCGAGCGCGTTGGCTTCCAGACGAACGTGGTCCTGCCGGCCACGCATGATACGGGCTCTGCCGTCATGGCCGTGCCGACGAATTCCGATGACAGCATTTATCTGAGCTCCGGCACGTGGTCGCTGATGGGCATCGAGCGGCTGATCCCGGACTGCACGGAGACGAGCCGGCAGCACAATTTTACCAATGAAGGCGGCTATCATCACCGCTACCGCTACCTCAAGAACATCATGGGCATGTGGATGATGCAGAACCTGCGCCGTGAGTTCAAGCACAAGTACACCTTCGAGGAGCTTTACGAGTTGGCGCATATCGGACGCTATTTCACCTCGACGGTCAACGTCAACGATGAGAGCTTCCTGGCGCCGGAGAGCATGATCCGTGCCGTGCAGGCTTACTGCGAGAAGACCGGTCAGGAGAAGCCGGAAACGGAATGTGAACTGCTCTACTGCATCTACAAGAGCCTGGCCAACTGCTATGCCGAGACGGTATCGGAGATTCAGGAGGTCACGGGCCGCGTGTTCGATACGATCCATGTGGTCGGCGGCGGCTGCCAGGACAAATTCCTCAATCACCTGCTCGTGGAGACGACAGGGAAGGAGGTCTACGCCGGCCCGGTCGAAGCAACGGCCATCGGCAATCTCATGGCGCAGATGCTGCGGGACAAGGTGTTCAAGGATCTGCCGGCTGCGCGCCAGGTGGTCGCAAAATCGTTTGATGTCAAGCGTGTGGAATAAGATACCTTGAAAAATCAGAATCTTGCAAAGCAAATGAACTGACAGAATGAATGAAACAGAACAGGAATTACGGGGGGTTATCGTTATGTCGAGATATGAAGAAGCAAAGGAAGCGTACGCAGCCGTCGGCGTTGATGTGGAAGCGGCACTGAAGAAGCTGCAGGGTGTGCGCATCTCGATGCACTGCTGGCAGGGCGATGATGTGCTGGGCTTTGACTCGGATGCCCTGACGGGCGGCATTGCCACGACGGGCAATTATCCGGGCCGTGCACGCAATCCGGAAGAGCTCATGGCGGATATCCGCAAGGCTTATTCACTGATCCCGGGCAAGCATAAGCTCAACCTGCACGCTTCGTACCGCATCACGGATGAGAAGGTCGACCGCGACAAGATCGAGCCGAAACATTTCAAGGCCTGGGTCGACTTTGCAAAGGAAGAGGGCATCGGCCTAGACTTCAACCCGACGTTCTTCAGCCACAAGAATGTCAAGGACAATCTGACGCTCTCAAGCCCGGATAAAGATATCCGCGATTTCTGGATTGCTCATGGCAAGGCCTGCCGCAAAATCGCCAATTACTTCGGCGAGGAACTCGGCATCACGGCGCTCGACAACATCTGGATCCCCGATGGCATGAAGGATGTGCCGGCTGACCGCATCGGACCGCGTGCGCGCCTCAAGGAATCACTCGATGAGATCCTGTCCGTCAAGTATGACCGCAAGAATATCGCGGATTCCGTCGAGGGCAAGGTCTTCGGCATCGGCGTTGAGTCCTACACGGTTGGTTCCCATGAATTCTACATGAATTACGCCGCGAAGAACGGACTCATGTGCCTGCTCGATACGGGCCATTATCATCCGACCGAGGTTGTCTCCGACAAGATTTCCTCGATGCTGCTCTTCAACGACAGCCTGGCCCTGCACGTCAGCCGTCCGGTGCGTTGGGACAGCGACCACGTCATCAAGCTCGACGACGAGCTCAAGGAACTGGCGACGGAGCTCGTGCGCTGCAATGCCCTCGACAAGGTCTTCATCGGCCTCGATTTCTTCGATGCCAGCATCAACCGCATCACGGCCTGGGTCATCGGCATGCGCAACATGCAGAAGGCCCTGCTCTACGGCCTCTTGACGCCGAACAAGGAACTCAAGGCCGCACAGGATGCAGCTGACTTCACGAGAGTCCTGCAGGGCCTCGAGGAAATCAAGACGCTGCCGTTCGGCGATGTCTGGGCTGAGTTCTGCCAGCGCAACGATGTGCCGGCAGATGGCAAGTGGTACCCAATCGTCAAGGAATATGAGAAAGACGTTCTTTTCAAGAGATAAAGATCTTGGCAATCCTTAGCAATCACAAGTGAGGTAATCAACATGGACATTCTGGAATCAAATTTCATGGAGGGCTTCAAGCGCCTGACGGCTGATGCTTTTCAGAAGGGCTGGCATGAGCGCAATGGCGGTAACCTGACGTACCGCGTCAAACCCGAGGAAGTCGAAGCCGTCAGGGAGTCGCTGCATGAGGTCAGGGAATGGCAGCCCATCGGCAACACCGTGCCGGGGCTGGCCGGTGAATACTTCCTCGTCACGGGCAGCGGCAAGTACATGCGCAATGTCGCGCTGGCTCCCGAGGAGAATGTGGCACTCATCAAAATCGATGAAAAGGGCGAGAAGTACGGCATCGTCTGGGGCCTCGTCAACGGCGGACGCCCGACGAGCGAGCTGCCGACACATCTTGCGGCGCATGAGCTCAAGAAAAAGATGACGAACGGCCGGAACCGCATCATCTACCATGCGCACCCGACGAATCTCATCGCGCTGACCTTCGTGCTGCCGCTCAAGGACAAGGAGTTCACGCGTGAGCTCTGGGAGATGGCAACCGAAGACCCCGTCATCTTCCCGGAAGGCATCGGCGTCGTACCGTGGATGGTTCCGGGCGGCAAGGAGATTGCCGATGCTTCGGTCAAACTCATGGAAAAGTATCGCGTCATCGTCTGGGCTCATCACGGCCTGTTCGTCTGCGGCGATGACTTCGACGAGGCCTTCGGCCTCATGGATACCGTCGAGAAGGCTTCCGAGATCTGCGTGAAGGTGCTCTCGATGGGTGGCAAGAAACAGACCATCCCGCGCCAGGGCTTCCTGGATCTCGCACGGGACTTCAAGATTGATCTCAATACGGATCTCCTGGACTGACCCGTATATCCGACCGATATCAATCCGGGATTCATCGCATTTTAGGAGGGGATTTATCATGTTGGGAGTCAAGATTGATTACCATATGTCAGCATGGAAGAAAACCTTGATTGCCGGACTCATTAGTTACATCGATGCTGGTTCCATTGTGGCCGGTGCTTCCGGCCTTTCGATGTGGCAGGATTATCTGGGCATGAGCAGCGTGCAGATGGGCCTTCTGGCGGCTCTGTCATCGAACACCGGCGGCGCGGCCATCGGTGCCCTGATCGGCGGCAAGATCTGCGATAAGTATGGCCGCAAGTTCGTTTACAATTACGCCCTGCTCTTTTACATGATCGGCGTGCTCATGATCTGCCTGGCTACGAACTATCCGATGTTCCTGCTCGGCTACGTCATCATCGGCCTCATGGTCGGTGCCGATGTCGTCGCTTCTTGGACGTTTATCGCTGAGGAAGCACCATCGAAAGATCGCGCCAAGCACTGCGGTTCCGCACAGGTGGCCTGGATGCTCGGCCCTGTCGTCGTCTTCCTCGCATCCATCCCGCTCAACTCCATGTTCGGCCTGCTCGGCAACCGCATCATCTTCGCACATCTGATTGTCGTGGCAGCCTGGATCTGGTATCAGCGCCTGAAGATGCCGGAGTCCTCGGAGTGGACGGAAGCGCATGAGCGCGAAAAGGCTCTTGAGGCACAGGGCGTCAAGGTCCGCAAGGTCCATTATGCCGATATCCTTCATGGTACCTGCCTCAAGACGGTTGTCATGCTCTGCGCCGTTTACACGCTCTGGAATCTGGCAGCCAGCACGAACGGTTTCTTCATGCCGTACGTCTACGAGCATGTCGGCAAGCTCTCCAACGCGATGTCCCTGTTCCTGACGGCACTGAACTTCGCCGTCTGCATCCTGACGACGTTTATCTTCATGTACACGGGCGATAAATTCAATCGCCGCAAGATTTTCGGTATTTTCTCCGGCCTCGGTGTCATCAGCTGGTTCGTATGGGCACTGCCGGCCGATATGCTGCAGATGTGGATGCTCTTCTTCTTTACGATTGTCTGGGGCTTCTCGATGCAGCAGCAGTTCTATCAGCTCTGGAGCTCGGAGCTCTTCCCGGTTCGCTATCGTGCGACGGCACAGGGCTTCACGTTCTTCGTGACGCGTTTCTCGGCCGCCATCTGGGGCTTCCTCGTCCCGATTCTCATGGAAACGGTTGGTTTCCAGATTGCAGCCATCATCATGATCGGTTTTGTCTTTGTCAGCTGGATTGCCGGCACGTTCTTCGGTTCGGATGCCCGCGGCCTGACGCTCGATGAAATCACGGAAAAACGTTATGGCAATGAGATCGATAAAGACGGCTGGTTCGTTGAGCCGAATGAACAGAATGCCACGAAACATACGGCCTGAGTTCATGAGGGGACAAATACAATCTGCCTGCAGGAGAGGAGCCTTCGCGGCTCCTCTTTTCAGGGCAGAGACAGGCAGGGCCGGATACGGTCCATATAACAGGAGGTATTTACAATGGAACGTTTTGCTTGGAAAGCCACGGTCAAGGATGGCAAACTCGAAGAGTACAAATATCGTCATGCACATATCTGGCCGGAGATGAAGCAGGTCCTGAAGGAAGCGGGTATTTCGAATTACACGATCTGGAATGTCGGCAATGAGCTCTTCGGCTATTTCGAATGCGAGAAGGGCGTGGCTTACGCGGAGAAATATCAGGCGGAGAGCCCCGTCGTCGACAAGTGGAATGAGTACATGAAGGATGTCATGGTCATGGAGATGGATCCAAAGACCGGCGCACAGCCGAAGATGCAGCAGGTCTTTTTCCTGCCCTGACCCAGGAAATGCCATAAAAAAGATCGGTCATCAGCCAACGGAGCTTGTTGGTTGATGACCGATTTTCTTTTTGCGTTCAGTCAATCAGGCGGATATGGCGCTCGAGGAAGAAATCCTGCCATTCGCGCGAGGGTTCTTCGTCGGTGACGACACAGTGGATATGGGAGAAGTCATCGCATTTGACGAAAGCCGTCTTGTTGAATTTTGAGTGGTCGACGAGCAGGACGGTCTTGCGTGCCTGTTCCATCATGATTTCTTTGATCTTGCTCTCGCTCTCATTCGATTCCATGACGCCTTTGTCCATATCGATGCCCTTGCAGCTGATGAAGGCGTAGTCGACGAAGTAGTTGTGCAGCGTCTGATAGGCCGTGGAACCTGTCAGGGCACAGGAACTCTCGCGCATTTTGCCGCCCGTGCAGATCATCTGGAAGCCGCTGTTCATGAAATCGTTCATGAGGCGGATGGAGTTGGTGATAACGGTGATGTTGCGCTGCCCTTTGAGCTGCTGCAGCAGGGCTTGGCAGGTCGTGCTCGAATCCATCATGATGGTGTCGCCGTCATGGATGAGCTCGACGGCCTTGTCGGCGATGCACAGCTTGCTCTCGCTGTTGATGGCGCTGCGGCGCGTGTAGGAGAGGTCTTCGCTGGTACTTTCCGAAAGGACGGCGCCGCCGTAGCTGCGTCTCAGGAGATCTTGGTTTTCGAGTTTCTCGAGGTCACGCCGGATAGTTTCCTCCGTGACGTGAAAGAGTTTGGCGAGTTCTGCGACATAGACCTTGCGTTCGCGCCGCAAGAGCTCCATGATTTTTTGTCTGCGTTCCAAACCGAGCATGATGCTTCCGTCCGGGAAAACTTGTGACTGGCCGTTTGACTGCCAGCTGGCAAGGCTGCATGTTTTCCCGCGACGTCCTCCTTTTCTGTTATTCTCCCGCCGGGCGGGAGGGATGCGCTGCAACCGGCGCGTCATAGAGCATGTTCTACTTTTATTATAGGTCAGAACAGGCAGAAATACAATATGAACAAATCAAAAACAATCTTTTATCTTGTTTAGTTTTTGGTGAATCGACTTAATTCGACGCAATGCAGGATTTTTTCTCCTGATTTTCAGATAAACGCGATAAAATAAAACGGTTTTGTAAAAGAATGGGATGACTCGATGAAGCGCAGAGATTTTATCAAGAATATATTTTGTGTCGGGGCTGGGCTGGCCCTGGCACCGGGACTTTTCGGACGGGAACTGGCTGAGGCTGCCTGGCAGGATGGCAGCGGTGATCTGCCGGGCGTGACGGTGCGGCAGACTTACCTGAACTTCCGTTCGCTTTCCAACCGGCGGGTGACGGATGCCATCATCGTACACCATGTCGGCAACACGAATGCCGATGTTTCGGCTGAAACGATTCACAGATGGCATCTGCAGAATGGCTGGGCCGGCATCGGCTATCACTTCGTGATCCGCAAGGACGGCACGATTGAAGCAGGCCGCCCGATGAATACGGTCGGGGCACACTGCTATGGCGAGAATTCGCATACGGTCGGCGTCAACGTGGTCGGGAATTTTGAGGATTATATGCCTGAAGGTGCACAGATTGCCTCAGCCAAACGGCTCCTGGCGGCTCTGTGCCGTTATTACGGACTGAATCCTGATGGCAGCACGATTTTCGGGCATCGCGATTTCAATGCGACAGCCTGTCCGGGACAGAATCTTTATGATATGCTGCCGGATCTCATCGCGGGAGCCGCACGCATTTACGCTCATGGATGAGAAAAAAGAGAACGTAATGGAACATAACGATTCATTATAATAAAATAATCAATTTTTATCGGATAATACGGAGAACGTATACTGTATAATTAAAATGGATATCCTCGGAGCTCTTGCCAGACAAGGAATTGGCAGGAACTCCTATTTTTGTGCTCTTGAATGGCATAAAGAAGAAATTTGCAAAAAAAATAATAAAAAAATCAAATCCATGGAGGAGTTTCAGAATATTTATCGAATCCATGTATTATAAAATCCAGTACGCAGGATTTCAATCCGAACATAGATTTCGAAGTTCGTAAGGAATCGTGTTCGCAATGGTACGTTGTGGTTATATCTTTGGTTTTCTTTTTATAAAGTTTGGTTTTATCCCAACAGCAACAGGCCCTTTCACTCAGTGAAGGAGCAGGAGCGGACCTGAGGGAGCTGTATGCACGTAAATTAACAGAATATTTTCTGTTATGATAAATATATCAGGCAGGACGTCATGTAAGGGGAAGACGCCATTGTCCAGAGATATCCAAGGGGGACTTTTTATGAGAAAGACAGAGTGCTTAGCAATGATACTCGCCGGTGGGCAGGGCAGCCGGCTCGGGGCTTTGACGAAGAAAATCGCGAAGCCGGCCGTGCCATTCGGCGGCAAGTACCGCATCATTGACTTTCCACTGAGCAATTGCGCCAATTCCGGCATCGACAAGGTCGGTGTATTGACGCAGTATCGCCCGCTGGAACTTCACAATTATCTGGCATCGGGCAGCGCCTGGGACCTCGATAAGAAAGAGGGTGGCGTTTTCATCCTGCCGCCGTATGCACGCGAGAAGGGCGCTGACTGGTATCGCGGCACGGCAGATGCCATCTATCAGAACCTCAACTTCATCGATCTGGCTGACCCGGAGTACGTACTGATTCTTTCGGGTGACCATATCTACACGATGGACTATTCGTGGATGCTCGATGCACACAAGACGAACAAGGCAGAAGCGACGATTGGCGTCATCGAAGTTCCGTGGGAGGAGGCTTCGCGCTTCGGCATCATGAACACGGACAAGACGGGCCGCATTGTGGAATTCGAAGAGAAGCCGGCCAAGCCGAAGAGCAACCTGGCCTCGATGGGCATTTACATTTTCAACAAGGACTTCCTCAAGAAGTACCTCGAAGAGGATGCCAAGGACGAGACGTCGAGCCACGACTTCGGCAAGAACATCATCCCGAAGATGCTCGCCGACAAGGCACGCCTGTATTCTTACGCATTCGACGGTTATTGGAAGGATGTCGGCACAATCGAAAGCCTCTGGCAGGCCAACATGGACCTGCTGCAGGATGAGCCGCCGTTTGAACTCAATGGCGATTGGAAGATCTATTCCTCGAATCCCTCGATGCCGCCGCATTATGTAGGCCCGAATGCCAGCATCAAGCGCTCGATGGTCAGCGAAGGTTCGATGGTGCTCGGCGATGTTGAGAATTCGGTCATTTTCCCGGGGGTGCGCATCGGCAAGGGTGCCAAGATCCGCAATTCGGTCATCATGCCGTCGACGGTCATCCGTGACAATGCTGTGGTCGATTATGCCATCGTCGCACAGAACTGCGAGATCGGAGAAGGCGCAAAAGTTACGGGCGAGAAGGGCGCGATTACGGTAGTCGCTTCGGGCGAGACTGTATTGGCAGAAACTGGCAGCAAACAGGCCGGCTGATGCGGACTGATCCTTTAACGCAACCCTACAACACATCAATAGGATCGGAGTGAATAAAATTGAAAACAGTAATGGGAATCATCAATCTCCAGGAAGATAATGGTATGATCCGTGAGCTCACCGAGCGCCGCGCCGTTGAGTCCCTGCCTTTTGCCGGCCGCTATCGCCTGATTGACTTCACGTTGTCGAGCATGGTCAATTCGGGCATCCAGAATGTGGGCGTCATGCTGCCGGCCAAGCCGCGTTCCGTTCTCGATCACCTGCGTTCCGGTAAGGATTGGGATCTGGCGCGCCGTCACGATGGCCTGTTTTATCTGCCGTCGCCGCAGAGCGAGGAGATGAAACGCCAGGGAGATCTCAAGAACTTCTACTACAATCTCGATTTCTTCGAGCACAGTTCCCAGAAATACGTCCTGCTGACGGGCGGCAGCTTCGTCTACAACATGGATTTCAATGAACTCCTGCGCTTCCATCAGAATACGAACGCAGATATCACGATGGTCTATTACACCGCATCGCAGGAGTCCACCGGTCACAATGTGGTTATCGAGACGGCGGAGAACGGACTCGTCGAGGATATTGCGGAGAAGCCGGCCGTCTACGATGGTTCCAAGGTCGCGATGAATGTTTTCCTGATGGAGAAACGCATCTTCGTCGAGATGATCCGCTACACATACGAGCATGGCGGGCAGGACCTGCTGCTCGACGGCATCATCCGCCGGGCCAAGGAGTACAACATCTATGGCTACGAGCACGATGGCTATGTGGCACATGTCGATTCCACGGCCTCGTTCTACAAGGCGAATATGGATGTGCTGAATCCTTCCACCTGGGAGGAGCTCTTCATGGGCGATAATTCGATTTACACGAAGGTCAAGGATGAGGTCCCGGTCCAGTACAAGGATTCGGCCGTGGTCAAGAATTCCCTGATCGCCAATGGCTGCATCATTCGCGGCGAGGTCGAGAACAGCATCCTGTTCCGTGGCGTCACCGTCGAGAAAGGAGTCAAGATCAAGAATTCGATCATCATGCAGAAATGCGATATCAAGGAAGACTCTCTGTTGGAGAACGTCATCTGCGATAAGAACGTGGTGATCACCAAAGAGAAGTGGCTCAAGGGCGCTCAGAATTATCCGCTCATCGTAACAAAGAATGTGGTGATTTAAGTTTGGACAAGCCGTTGTAAAGAAGGAAATCCTGTGCATCTGCCAGGGGCTGATTTACAGCGGCTTTTCTTATAGGATACCATAGCCAAGGGAGTGTTTTATTTGGCAAGAGAGAACAAAGAACAGAAACAGAAGAACCGTGAGTTCGAGCAGCTCAAAGAGAATCTGAAGCTGCGTTTCGTCAATACGGCCCATGTCATGTGGGGACGCGACATCAAGGAACTCACGGAGAATGAAGTATACCAGACGGTGGCTGCGACGGCCAAGCAGTACATCACCGACAACTGGATCAAGACGAACAAGACGTATGCAGAACGCCAGGAGAAGCAGGTGTACTACTTCTCCATCGAGTTCCTGCTCGGCCGCCTGCTCAAGTCGAACCTCATGAATCTCGGCATCGAGGAAGCCGTCAAGGAAGTGCTCGAGGATTTCCACCTGAGCCTTTCGGAGACGTTTGAGGAAGAGCCGGATGCCGGTCTCGGCAACGGCGGCCTCGGCCGTCTCGCCGCCTGCTTCATCGATTCCATGGCTGCGCATCGCCTGCCGGGTCACGGCTGCAGCATCCGCTACCAGTACGGCCTGTTCGAGCAGAAGATTGTTGACGGCAATCAGGTCGAGATCCCGGATAACTGGCTCAAGAACGGCTTTGCCTGGGAGTACCGCAAGCCGGATAAGGCCATCGATGTCAAATTCAACGGCAATGCCTACATGAAGGAGATGGAGGATGGCAGCCTCAAGCTCGTTTACGAGAATCCGATGACGGTCATGGCTGTGCCGTACGATGTGCCGATTGTCGGCTATCACAACAACACGGTCAACACGCTGCGCCTCTGGAATGCCGAGGTCAACCGCGACTTTTCCGATTACGGCATGCTGACGCAGGAACAGCTGCGTCAGAAGCAGGAATACCGCAATTTCGTCGAGAGCATCACGCAGTTCCTCTATCCGGATGACAGCACGTACGATGGCCGCCGCATGCGCCTCATACAGGAATACTTCCTCGTTTCGGCCGGCGTCCAGAGCATCGTCCGCCATTACAAGAAGACGGGCATGGATATCCATGAGTTCGGCCAGAAGATTGCCATCCACATCAACGATACGCATCCGGCACTCTGCGTTGCCGAGCTCATGCGCATCCTCGTCGATGAAGAGAACCTCGAGTGGAATGAGGCCTGGGCCATCACGAAGAACACGATTGCCTATACGAATCATACGATCATGCCGGAAGCCCTTGAGAAATGGCCGGTTGACATGTTCAAGCCGCTGTTGCCGCGCATCTACATGATCATCGACGAAATCAACCGCCGCTGGCTCATCGATGTGCGTGACCGCTATCCGAACAATGAAGACAAGGTGCATGCCCTGTCCATCATTCAGGACAACATGGTCCATATGGCACGTCTGGCCATCGTTGGCGGCCACAGCGTCAACGGCGTGGCGAAGATTCATACGCAGATTCTCAAGGATACGACGCTGCATGATTTCTATGAATACAATCCGCGCATGTTCAACAACAAGACGAACGGGATCACGCACCGCCGCTGGCTCATGGGCGCAAACCCGGAACTTGCGGATCTCATCGATGCGACCATCGGCAGCCGCCGCTGGCACCGTCATCCGGAACAGCTCGATCTCCTCAACGATGCCGTCGAGGATAAGCCGTTCCTCGAGAAGCTCAATGCCATCAAGCATCTGCGCAAGGAAGCACTCGCGGCCTATGTCAAGAAGCACAATGGTCTCGAGGTCGACCCGGACAGCATCTTCGATATCCAGGTCAAGCGCATCCATTCCTACAAGCGCCAGCTCATGAACATCATGCACATCATGTATCAGTATCATAAGCTCAAGACGGACCCGTCCTTCGACATGCTGCCGACGACGTATTTCTTCGGCGGCAAGGCGGCGCCGGGCTATTACATCGCCAAGGAAACGATCCGTCTCATCAATGCCGTGGCGGAGAAGATCAACAACGATGCGTCGATCCATGGCAAGATCAAGGTCGTCTTCATCGAGAACTTCGGCGTGTCCATCGGCGAGATTGTCTATCCGGCAGCCGATGTCAGTGAACAGATTTCGACGGCATCCAAGGAAGCTTCAGGCACGGGCAACATGAAGTTCATGATGAACGGTGCCATCACGCTCGGCACGCTCGACGGCGCCAATGTCGAGATCCGCGATGCCGTGGGCGGCGACGCGAACTGCGTCATTTTCGGTCTCAAGGCGGATGAGGTTCTCAACTATTACGCAACGGGTACGTATTCTGCCTGGAACGAATACAATACGAACGAGAATGTCCGTACGGTCATGAATCAGTTCACGGATGGCACGTATGGCAACTTCCAGTCGCTTTACGACTATCTGCTCAAGGACAACGATGAATTCTTTATCCTGAAGGATTTCAACGCCTATGCAGATGCTCATGTCGAAATCATGAACCGTTATCAGAAACGCTTCCAGTGGCTGCGTTCTTCTGCCATGAATATTGCGAACTCGGGCGGCTTCTCGTCCGACCGCACCATCGATGAATACGCGAAGGAAATCTGGCAGATCAAGCCGGTCATGATCCCGTAAGCTGTGAATCGCTAGAGCAGGAACTTGCTTAGGATTCCAAGGGGATACACAGAAAGGGGATTATTGTGAAAACATCGGATTTAAGCGAATTTGACCTCTACCTGTTCCATCAGGGAACCAATTACCATGCCTATGAGATGCTCGGCGCTCATTTCGTCGAACAGGATGGGCGCAAGGGCGTGCGTTTTGCCGTCTGGGCTCCGCATGCGAAATCCGTCAGCGTGGTGGGCGATTTCAATGGCTGGGATACCCGGATCAATCCCATGACGAAAGTCCATGACGGCGAGGTCTGGCAGGTATTCATTGAAGGCGTCGAGGAAGGCGCCGTCTACAAGTACGCCATCGAGCCGCAGTGGGGCGGCCCGCGCATCATGAAGGCCGATCCGTATGGCTTCTATGCGGAGAAGAAACCGGAGACGGCTTCGCGCGTCTACGACCTCGGCCACTATACGTGGCATGATGCCGACTGGATTGAGCGCAAGAAGGGTGAATCGTCCTACGGCCGTCCGATGCTGACGTATGAGGTGCATGCGGGCTCCTGGCGCCGCACGGCCGATGGCGAATATCTCTCGTACCGCGATCTTGCCGATCAGCTCATCGATTACGTCAAGAAGATGAACTACACGCACATCGAGTTCATGCCGCTTTGTGAGCATCCGTTCGATGGTTCGTGGGGCTATCAGATCACGGGGTACTATGCCGTGACGAGCCGCTTCGGCACGCCGGATGATTTCCGTTATCTCGTCGACAAGGCCCATGAGAACGGCATCGCCATCATCATGGACTGGGTGCCGGGCCATTTCTGCAAGGATGAACAGGGCCTGCGCCACTTCGACGGTCAGACGCTCTATGAATCGGACAACGAGCAGCTTGCCGAGAACTGGGAGTGGGGCACGACGAATTTCGACTACGGCCGCACCGAGGTCCAGAGCTTCCTGATTTCCAATGCGATGTTCTGGTTTGAGGAGTACCATATCGACGGCCTGCGCATCGATGCCGTCGCCAACATGCTTTACCTCAACTACGGCCGCAAGGATGGCGAGTGGACGCCGAATAAATACGGCGATACGGGCAATCTCGAGGCCATGGATTTCCTCAAGAAGCTCAATGAGAACATCTTCAAGTACCATCCGCAGGCCCTGATGATCGCTGAGGAATCGACGGCCTGGCCGCTGATCTCGAAGCCGGTGTACATGGGCGGCATGGGCTTCAACTACAAGTGGAACATGGGCTGGATGAACGATATGCTGCGCTACATGTCGCTCGATCCGATTTACCGCAAGTGGAACCACGACAAGGTTACGTTCTCGTTCATGTATGCCTTCAGCGAGAATTTCGTGCTGCCGCTCTCACATGATGAGGTCGTGCACGGCAAATGCTCGCTGATCAGCAAGATGCCGGGCGACTACTGGCAGAAGTTTGCGGGGCTGCGCACATTCTTCGCGTACTGGATTGCGCATCCCGGCAAGAAGCTGCTCTTCATGGGCGGTGAGTTCGGCCAGTTCATCGAGTGGAATTACGATGACAGCCTCGACTGGCATCTGCCGCAGCAGTACCCGATGCACAAGAAGATGCTCGAGTACAGCCGCGCGCTCAACAAATTCTACTGCGATCACAAGGCTCTCTGGGAAGTCGACTTTGACTGGAACGGCTTCCAGTGGATTGACTGCAACGACAGTGAGAACAGCATCGTGTCCTTTATCCGCAAGGCGGATGATCCGTCGGATTACATCGTTGCCATCTGCAACTTCACGCCGGAGGTCCGCCATGGTTACCGCGTGGGCATGCCCGAAAAAGGCGCGTACCTGGAAGTTTTCAATTCGGATGACGAGGCCTTTGGCGGCAGCGGCGTGAAGAATGAGGGCGAGATCCTTACGGAAGATGTCAAGTGGCACGACCGCGACCAGTCTGTCGTGCTGACAATCCCGCCAATGGCCACCATCTATCTGCGTCATAAGGGACAGCTTGAGGGCAAGCGGTCTTTTGACGATGCTGCGGCGGTAAAGACGGAAGCCATCGGCCATGAAGAACAGGATTCCGCCGCTGGGGCGGAAGCCGCCGCAGTCCGCAAGACCACGCGCCGCAAGAGCACGGCCAAGAAGGCTGAGGAAACGACGGAGGCACCGAAGCGCCGCCGCGGCCGTCCGCGCATGACCGACGAGGAAAAGGCCGCAGCCAAGGCCAAGCGCGAGGCAGCCAAGGCTGCCAAGAAGGCCGCAGAAGGCGAGACGGAGGAGAAGCCAAAGACGCGCCGCAAGCGCACGACAGCTGCCTCTTCCTCCGCGTCCACGACGCGGAAAACGACGGCGCGGAAGACGACGAAGTCGGCAAAATCCACGAAATCTACCAAATCCACAACAGCAAAAAAGACGACCACCAGAAAGAAAACAGCCGCAACCAAAACCGCATCCAAGGAAGCTGCCGCTGGTGAAGCCTGATTAACAGCAATACAAGGAGGAACAATCGCATGAAAGTACTTTATGTTGCTTCAGAAGCGGTGCCATTTGTCAAGACGGGCGGCCTGGCTGATGTAGCCGGCTCTCTGCCGCAGGCATTGCGCGGCGAGGATGTCGATGTAAGGGTCATCCTGCCGAAATACGGCCAGATCCCGGAGAAATTCCGTCAGGAGATGAAACACATCTATGATGGAGAACTGCCGGTTTCCTGGCGCACGAAATACGTCGGACTCGACATGCTCGAATACAACGGCGTCACGTATTACTTTGTCGACAATGAAGAATATTTCAAGCGCGATGGCTTCTACGGTTACGGTGACGATGCCGAGCGCTTCTCGTTCTTCTGCCGCGCCGTGCTGAACCTGCTGCCGGCCATGGATTTTTGGCCGGATGTCATCCATACGAATGACTGGCACACGGGTCTTGTCAATGTCTTCCTGAAGCTTGAACATCAGGGCGACGAGCGTTACGAGAAGATCCGCACGCTCTACACGATCCACAATCTCAAATACCAGGGCATCTTCCCGAAAGATGTCATGAGCGATGTTCTCGGACTCGACTGGAAGTATTTCAACAACGGCGACCTTGAGTTCTACGATGCCGTCAATTTCATGAAGGGTGGGCTCATCTACGCGGACTTCATCTCGACGGTCAGCAAGACGTATGCCAAGGAAATCCAGTATGAGTATTTTGGCGAGCATCTTGACGGTCTGCTGCGCAGCCGCAGTGATACGCTGTTCGGCATCACGAACGGCATCGACTACAATGTCTACAATCCCGCCACGGACACGAATCTCTTCGAGACGTATGATGTGGACACGCTTGACCGCAAGGCCGACAACAAGACGGAGCTCCAGAAGATGCTGGGCCTGCCGACGGGCCGCCGCATCCCGATGGTGGCCGTTGTTTCCCGCCTGGTCGCAGCCAAGGGCCTCGACCTCATCGTGCGCATGATGGACGAGATCCTGCAGCATGAGGATATCCAGTTTGTCGTGCTCGGCACGGGCGACAAGCCGTATGAAGACTGGTTCAAGGGCCTGGCATGGCGCTTCCCGAAGAAGGTCTCGGCCAACATCCGCTTCTCGAATCAGCTGGCACAGCGCATCTACGCGGCAGCGGACATCTTCCTGATGCCGTCGAACTATGAGCCGTGCGGCATCGGCCAGCTCATTGCACTGCGCTACGGCGCCGTACCGCTTGTCCGTGAGACGGGCGGCCTCAAGGATACGGTCATCCCGTACGACAAGTACACGAAGAAGGGCAATGGCTTCGTGTTCTCCGACTACAATGCTCATGAGATGATGTATGCCCTCAAGCGCGCCCTGAGTGCTTACGAGAATTACGGCGAGTGGGAGCAGATCGTGGAAAATGCGATGCGCTCGGACTACAGCTGGAAAGAGTCGGCAAAGGAATACAAGCAGCTTTATGCAAAGCTGATAGAAAAATAAGCAAGGCAAGGGGAGGGGCGGCAGATTCTGCCGCCTTTCTTTCCGCAAGAAACAAAGGAAGGGAATATGAATGCTGGAGCAAAATCAAGTCCGACATGATTCCCAGAACATCGCCTATCGTTCACCAGTCGGTGCTGCGGAGGCGGGCAGCAAGGTTCGCATGGGAATCAGGCTGTGGACGAAGGAAGGGATCCGTCAGGTACTCCTGCGCTGCTGGCACGACCAGACCGGCGAAAAGCTCATCCCGATGACGACGAATGATGATCCGAATGCCGAACAGCATGATTATACGGGTACCTGCGTCATGCCGGAAAAAGGCGGCCTCATCTGGTATTATTTCATCATCGTCATGGAGGATGGAACCTGGTTCTATGGCAACAACCCCGAGCAGCTCGGCGGCGTCGGCATGGTCTACGACCACGTGCCGCCGTCGTTCCAGATCACGGTTTACAACAAGGGCGCGAAGACGCCGGACTGGTTCAAGCATGCCGTTATGTATCAGATTTTCCCCGACCGGTTCTGCCGCGAGGGCAATGAGATCATTGAGAAGAAGGGCGGCGTCATCCATACTTGCTGGCAGGATGATCCATGTTACTACAAGGATCCCGATACAAAGGAAATTGTCGCCTATGATTTCTTTGGCGGCAATCTCAAGGGCATTGAAAAGAAGCTCGCTTACCTCAAGGATCTCGGCATTTCGGTTATTTACCTCAACCCGGTCTTTGAATCGGAGAGCAATCATCACTACGATACGGGCGATTATCATAAGATCGATCCCATCCTCGGCACGAATGAGGATTTCCATCATCTCGTGGCCGAGGCGAAGAAGAAAGGCATCCGCATCATCCTCGATGGTGTGTTCAGTCATACGGGCAGCAACAGCCGTTACTTCAACCGCAGTGGACAGTACAATACGATCGGTGCATTCCAGTCCCCGGATTCACCGTATTACGAATGGTACAATTTCCGCAATTTCCCCTATGAATACGACTGCTGGTGGAATTTTTCCACGCTGCCGAATGTGACGGAGACGACGCCGTCCTATATGGACTTCATCATCTACAAGCCGGACAGCGTCCTGCATCATTGGATGGGTGAGGGCATATCCGGCTGGCGCCTCGATGTCATCGATGAACTGCCGGCGGCCTTCTCGCAGGCCTTCTACGCTGAGCTCAAGAAAACGGACCCTGAGGCCGTGATGATCGGCGAGGTCTGGGAGGATGCTTCGCACAAGGTCGCCTACGGCGTGCCGCGCGAATATCTCTGCGGCCAGGAAATGGACTCGGCGATGAACTATCCGTTCCGCAAGATCCTCTTTGATTTCCTGCTCGGCCATGCCGACGGCATTGCCTGCCGTCGCCGCTTCGAAAGCCTGCGTGAGAATTACCCCAAAGAGAATTTCTACGCGATGATGAACCTCATCGGCAGCCACGATGTCGAGCGCGCGATGACGATCCTCGGCGAAGCGCCGTATTACGACAGCATGCCGGCCATCGAGCAGTCGCGCTTCCGCATGGACAGCGACCAGTACAATCTGGGACTGGCTCGTCTCCTGATGGCGGCACTCTGGCAGATGACATATCCGGGCGTGCCCTGTGTCTACTACGGCGATGAGATTGCCATGCAGGGCTTCAAGGATCCGTATAACCGCCGTCCCTATGACTGGGAGCATGGCGATACGTATGTGCGCAGCTGGTACGAGCGCCTCATCCGCATGCGCAATGAACATGTGGCCCTGCAGACGGGCGAGCTTCTGCCTCTCTATGCGGATACCGATGTCATGGCATATGCCCGCCTGATCCGCGGCGGCCAGGATGTCTTCGGTGCGGAGGCCCCCAATGAAATCTTCATCGTGCTCTTCAACCGCAGCCGCAATGAGGAGAAGACCGTCACAATCAACGTGCAGGATTTTGCGAGCGGCACGTTTGCCGATGCCTTCCAGGAAAGCGCGAAGTACGAGATCCAGGATGGCAAGCTCACGGTGAAGCTGCCGCCGCTCAAAGGCCAGCTGCTGTACCATGAAAAGCCAGTGCGTCATTACCCGCGCAAGGCCGGCGTCCTGCTGCATCCGAGTTCCCTGCCATCGAAGTACGGCATCGGTGACTTCGGCAAGGAAGCATATCGCTTTGTCGACTTCCTCAAGGCTGCCGGACAGAAGGTCTGGCAGGTTCTGCCGCTCGGACCGGTGGACTACGGTTATTCCCCTTACCAGTCCCCGTCCGCATTTGCCGGCAATCCGCTGCTCATCGATATCGATGAACTCGTCGAAGCCGGCTGGCTGACGCGCCAGGATGTCAAGCTCCCGTTTGTTGAAAAGGACGATACTGTTGAATTCGAGGCAGTCAAGACCTTCAAGATCCGCTGCTTCAAGCGCGCCCATGTGGAATTCCAGAAGGATGTGCATGCGCAGGCGGATTATCAGGCCTTCTGTGCAAAGGAAGCCTACTGGCTTGATGATTACGCGCTGTTCCAGGCTGCCAAGAAGGAATACCGCGGCGCCAGCTGGACGTCCTGGCCGGAGCCCGTCAAGCTGCGCAAGCCCGATGCCCTGAAGAATCTGCGCGACCGTCTGGCAGAAAATATTTCGCTGGAAAAATTCGTGCAGTACCTCTTTTATCGTCAGTGGCAGCGCCTGCATGAATACGCCAATGCTGCGGGCATCCAGATCATGGGTGATATGCCGATTTTCCTGTCGCAGGACAGTGCGGATGTCTGGGCCAACCAGTGCCTCTTTGATCTCAACCCCGACGGCACGCCGCATACGGTTGCCGGCGTACCGCCTGACTACTTCAGCGCGACCGGCCAGCTCTGGGGCAATCCGCAATATGACTGGCAGGCCATGAAGGCTGAGGATTACGCCTGGTGGAAGCGCCGCTTCCATAAGCTCTACGAACTCGTGGACATCGCGCGCATCGACCATTTCCGCGGCTTTGAATCGTATTGGGAAATCGACGGCAAGGCCAAGACAGCCATCAACGGCTGCTGGAAGCCGGGGCCGGGCAAGCCGTTCTTCGATACAATCATGAAGGAACTCGGCAATCTGCCCATCGTGGCGGAGGACCTCGGCATCATTACGCCGGAGGTCGAGAAGCTTCGCGACGACTGCAAGTTCCCGGGCATGAAGGTCCTGCAGTTCACGCTCCAGTTCAATGAATGCGGACGCCTCGGGACTGTGGCGCCGGAGAACAGCGTCGTCTATACGGGCACGCACGACAACAACACGATGCTCGGCTGGCTCAAGCACGATATCCCTGCTTCGCAGCGCGACGCCGTGGCTCATCTCGTGCACGCGGATGGCAAGCCGCTGCCGGAAGTCGTTCAGCAGCTCATCGCGTATGCCTATGCGTCGGATGCGCGTCTGGCCATCGTCCCGATGCAGGATATCCTGGCACTCGACAGCAATGCGCGCATGAATACGCCGGGCACGGCAGAAGGCAACTGGAAGTGGTGCCTGAAGCCCGATTACCTCATGGAGGTCGATGCCTCGCATCTGGCCAAACTCTGTCAAACATACAACCGCTGACCCCTTGAGCGTTTGTCTTTCTCTGAAACCGCAGTACACATGTACTGCGGTTTTATTTTGCTTGTTCTTCTCTTCGTTTTACGTCTAACAGAAATTTTATGAATCGGTTTGAAGCACCGATAGCAGTATGGTCTGCTATTTGTGTTAGATAGATATTTCGTATCATGCCATCATTTGGCTCAGGCAAGGGAACGATTTGTAATTTATAGTTTTTGATAGAGTCAACGAGTGGAACGATTCCATACCCAAATCCATGAGAAACCAAAGAGGCGATTGTTTGTTCGTCTGGTGCTCTGTAACGATATATAGGTTGTAGAGCATTTCGAATCAACATAGTATGGATTTCATGATGTGCGGCAGCTTTTGTCTGGAAGCCAATCAGTATTTGATCAAGTAGATCATTCCAGCTTTTAGGGATGGGCCAGCCAAGTGGACAGAGGAGGACATATGGCTCACTGAACAACAAGGTCTGTGTAAGATCATGACTATTGTTTTCTGAACAGATTAAAAAATCGAAATATCCTTCCCTGAGCTGATCAATTAGAATAGTAGTATTATTAGATGAAAATTCAATTTTCAGGTCGTTCCGTTTGTCTAATTGCAGGAATTCTTGTATTCTTTTGGGGAGATAATCGTAAAGAACAGGAGCGATACATCCAATGCGTATACGGGATTCGCGATCAGCTGCCAGTGCCTGCATATGTCGCTTTGCCCCATCAATATCATCTAAAATTTTTGTTACCTCTTTTAGAAATAGTTTTCCATTTCTATTAAGTCGGATTGTATGGCCGTTTCTGTCGAAGAGAGGCAACGATAATTCTTTCTCTAAATTTGCAATGGCAATACTCAGACTGGGCTGCGAGACGTGCAGAAGCTTTGATGCTTGCCCCATATTTTCAAGTTCTGCAATTTTTTGAAAATAGATCAGTTGATTTAACGTCATGTAATTGCCTCCTTTATTTATCTATCTGAATTACAAATTGATAATTTATATAAATAGATAATCAATGAATATTATTTAAGTGTTTTATCCTTGACTGTCTCGTTTTATTGATGCTTACATTATACAAAACGGAGATAACTTATGCCATTTTATTTTTTTACTGTAAAGATTAAATGTTTAATATAATAAATATATTAAAAACATAATTTAATATATTGGATATATTAAATTATAAAGTGTATAATCAAAATTAACAGAAGATAAAAATTTATAAGGATAACAGATGGAGGTAACCATGAGATTTAGTATGTGTACTGCCGTTTATGGCATGAATGATCTTCATGATACGATTAATAGAGCGGCTTCCATTGGCTTTGATGCTGTTGAGATTACAGCAGCCTTGCATCTTCCAATTGAAAGTACACCAGAGCGTAGAAAGGAGGTGAAAGGGTGGATTAAAGATGCCGGTCTTGAATGTAGTGCGCTTCATTATATTTTTGATGGCAGTGTGAAACTGGCGACACCAGATCGAGAACTGAATACAAAATGCATCGAATATCTAAAAAAGGTAGTAAATGTAGCATCTGATATGGAGTCCAGAACTGTTATTGTAGGAAGCGGTGGCGATACACGTCATCTCGATTGCGAAGATAATCGAGAGGAGGCAACAAAGTGTATGGCAGATGTGCTTCGTCAAGCTGGTGAATATGCCAAAGGAAAAGATGTTCATTTGGCCGTTGAGGCAATCAATCGCTATGAAACAAATTTTCTTAATACCATGCAAGAGGCAACAGAGTTTATTAAACTTGTAGATCATCCCAATGTCGGAACAATGGCGGATACGTACCATATGAATATCGAGGAAGTTTCACCAGCAGAATCGGTAAGAAAATATGGATATGCATTGGAAAATCTTCATTTCGCGGATTCCAATCGAATGGCACCAGGAACTGGACATTTTGATTTCAAGGCAGTAGCAGATGCGCTTAAGGAAATCAACTTTGACAAATATATTTCCTTTGAGGTCTTCGGTCTTTATCCTTGGAAGCTTTGGTTCGACACTGTAGAAGAGGCTGATAGGCAGATGAAGATTGGTATCGCACATGCACATGCAGCTTTTGAATGAAAGGAATGAGAACATGAGAAGTATCAGATTACTTGCTCCTGGCAAACTTGAAATGCGAGATATTCCAGATCGAATTAGTGCAACAGAAACAACGGTACAAGTGGACGTCAGTGCTTGCGGCATTTGTGGGAGTGATCTTGCACTTTACAATGGACGTCGAGATCTTTCAAGAGAGCATTATTTTGGACATGAATTTTCCGGAATTATCACAGATGCAGGGAAAGGTGCCAATGGGCTTAGAAGTGGCATGAGAGTTGCTAGTGAACTGGTGAAGGGATGCGGACGCTGCTGGTTCTGCCGCAATGGTCTTCAAAATTATTGTAAGAGCCTTAATGACGCTTTGTTTCCAGGAGGTTTTACAGAAAAGACATTAGTAACGAATACAGAGGCCTATGGTTTTTTGAGCCCAATTCCGAGTGTGCTTGATGATATTACTGCGACATTGATGGAACCAGCAAACTGTGCATTCCATGTGGCAAAAAGAGCGGAGATTAAACCAGGGGATTCTGTTTTGATATTCGGATTGGGAGCAATCGGACTCATTGCATCGCAGATTCTCAAATCACTTGGTGCAGGGAAAATTGTCGGTGCAGACCGAAGTGAATTGCGTCTTGCCCAAGTACGTAAATCTGGTCTTCTTGATGTTGTTAATACAAACGATGCGGATTGGCTCGAACAAATAAAGGAGATGACGGCAAGAGAGGGGGTCGATGTGGTTGTAGAGGCAACAGGGGCACCAGCGGTCTTACAGGATGCTATGAGCGCGGCTAGGACAGGTGGCAGAATTGTAGTGCCTAGCGTTTATTTCAATAGTATCGATGGCTTTAAGCCCTTACCAATCATGCGCAAGGAACTTACGATCATTGGATCCAAGGGGCCAGCGCCTCTTCTGAAGTCAGATGGGACATCTGCTGTGGTTGATAAGGTAATTGAACTGAAGTCTGCATTAGAAAAGATGATTACGGTATATGAATATAAGGATGCGCTTCAGGCATTTGAAGATGCCAGAAATGGCAGTGCCATTAAGGCAGTAATTAAATTTTGATATTAAGCTGATAAAAGATATAAATGGAGGATAATTAAGATGACAAAGAAAGAATATGTGCAGAAATATGGTGGAAAATTCAGTATCAGTGGTGGTGAGACCTGGACTATGCCGAATGGGCATGTTGTTCATTTCGCACTCAATCCTAAAATGGGATGTCGTGGAGCCAATATTGCAGTCGGATTTCATGAACCTGGCAAGGAATTTGCACCGCACAAGCATCCTATCTCGGAAGAAATTCTGATTATCTTCTCTGGTAAAGGGGAATGCTACCTTTACGATAAATGGATTCCCGTTAAAGCAGGAGACATTGTCTATGCACCAGAGGGCGTTCTTCATGGGACGAGAAATCCCGCTTCGAATACAGAGCCGTTTGTGACGCTGGGCATTGCAACGCCACCGCAGCTTGATCTCTATACGCGCGCAGGCTATGACGTACTCGATGATGATAAGAGCGAATATAATGGAGAAGAAGAGAAATAATATTATTGGAAGGAGAAGGTCATGTTTTTTGATACTTATGCAAAAGAATTAACTGAAACCGTCGAGAAGATTAGTCGCGAAGATATTGTCAGACTCGAAGTATATATGGATAAAGCGAGAACAGAGGGCAAAAATATCTTCATTCTGGGGAACGGCGGTAGCGCTGCCGCGGCATCTCACTGGGTATGTGACTTTGGAAAGGGCATTAATGTTGGTGATGCGCCTAGAATGAAGATTCAAGCTCCTTCAGATCATACCTCTATTTTCACTGCATATGGAAATGATAATGGATATGATCAGGTGATGGTCGAGCAGATCAGGAATTATCTGCAGCCTGGTGATCTTGTTATTTCTCTTTCTGTGTCGGGCAATTCACCCAATCTTGTGGAAGCACATAAGTATGCACGTGAAAAAGGAGCAGAAACAATTTGCATCGTCGGAGACTACGGCGGTAAGCTGATTGATCTTTCCGATTTTCCGATTGTTATCCAGTCAAAAAATTACGGTGTAGTAGAAGATATTCATCTGATTCTTGAGCATGCGGTTTCACAGAATATAAAACGGCAGTTGCAGAAACAGGAGAGATAAAATGTTTGTAGGGGCATTTGATATTGGCGGAACGAAGACAATCATAGCACTTGCAGATGGAAATGGCACGATTGTGAAGAAAAAACAATTTCCAACAAAAACAGTAGATTGTTTGCGACACGTAGCGGTCTGTTGTGATACCTTTAGAAAAATTCTTCAAGAGTGTGATGTCGGGTTGGATTCTGTCGGTGCGATTGGCGTGAATCTTCCAGGAATCGTAGATAGGTCTTCTGGTGTGTTGGAACGCGCCGTTTATGCAGGATGGTCCGATGTACCTGTGGGCCAGTTTATTCAGACGAAGCTTTCGATGGATCGTGTTGTTTGTGAAAATGATGTGAATTCTTGTGCGCTGGGAGAGCTTCGATTTGGGCTTGGAATGAAATACCGGGATTTTGGGTGGATGACTGTTTCGACTGGCATTGGAGGAGCTGTCATTATTGATGGCAAGTTGATTCGCGGTGTAAATGGCAATGCAGGAGAGTTTGGTCATTTGACCGTAGAGTATGAGAAACCAGTCAAGTGTCCTTGCGGTGAATATGGATGTCTTGAAGCACAAGGCTCTGGTACGGCAATCAATCGGATGATATGCGATGCCAAGGAACGTGATTCAGTATTTTCGGCGAAATTTGAAGCAATCGATGCAGGATCCGACGGTGCTGCTTTGGCAGAACTGGCAAAAAAGGGAAATGCTGTTGCACTCAATATTTTCAGAAAAGTTGGTAACTATATCGGACGTGGAATTGCTTCTTATGTGAATATCTTGGATCCAGAAGCATTTATCATCGGAGGAGGCGTTGCGGCATCAATCTCTCTTCTGATGCCTGGTATCAGGGAGGCGATTGACCAATGTGCCTTTTATGCAATGAAGGATATCAAGATTGTACAGACAGCACTCGGTTATGATGCAGCACTGATTGGAGCTGTGACGATTGCTCTATCTGCGACCGTTAGAAAGGGAGAGTTTTGATATGGAACATTTGAAAGCAGCGGTTATTGGTGTCGGCTTTATTGGTAAGGCTCATATTGAGGCACTCCGAAGAATTCCTAATGTTGATGTCGTTGCTATTGTTGACAGCTTCAATGTAGAGGAAAAGGCAGCACAACTTGGTGTTCCCTATGCGTTTTCTGACTATAAGGAAATGCTGGATACATGCCATCCGGATTGTGTCCACATTTGTACACCTAACTTTACACATAAAGAGATTGCATTGGCGGCAATGGAGCGAGGTGTCCATGTCATTTGTGAAAAGCCAATGGCCAGTAATGCTGATGAGGCAGCAGTCATGGTTGAAGCGTCGAAGAAATACGACAAGATTTGCGCACTTAATTTTCACAATCGTTTTTATCCTGCCTCATTTCAGATGAAGAAAATGGTTGAGAAGGGGGAACTTGGTCAGATTTTTGATCTTTCTGGCGGCTATCTTCAGGATTGGCTTCAATATAAAACGGATTTTAGCTGGAAAATCCTGTCTGCAAAATGTGGCAAGACAAGAGTTACGGCGGATCTGGGATCACATTGGTTTGATTTAGCCGAGTATGTGTCAGGACAGAAAATCAAAGAAGTCTTTGCGGAGTTCAAGACGATTTATCCGGAACGAATGAATGGGCGTGAAGCAATTCCAGTCGATACCGAAGATTATTCATATGTATTGCTTCGGTTTGACGGTGGAGCGACAGGAATGGCAGAGTTTTCAGGTGTTTTCTCTGGCAAGAAGAATCAGACAGTCCTTCGTGTAGCAGGAACAGAAGCATCTTTGGAATGGGATAATGAAAAGGTCAATGATATCTTGATCGGTCATCGGAATGAACCAAATGGACTTTTAACAAAAGATCCCAATCTAATGGATCCAGACGTAGCCAAGATCATCAGCTATCCTGGTGGTCATGCGGAAGGTTTTCCAGATGCGTTCAAACAGAATTTTACCGCTATTTATCAGGCAATTCGAGGAAAAAATAGTGTAAATCAGTTTGCGACGTTTAAGGATGGTCTTCATATTATGCGAGTATGTGATGCTCTGTATGAAAGTGCACATACTGGAAGCTGGATTCCAGTCATGTAAATCAGGATTATTAGGAGACATGCGATACGACTAGAGATTCGGGAGGCTAAAATTGAAACTGGGAGTAGTAGCGAATGCGCTTCAAAATAAGCCGCTTGCTGAAGCGTTGATACAATTCCGCCGGCTGGGCATTGAATATATAGAGCCAGGCTGTGGCGGATATGCAGGAAAAGCACATGTTAATCCGCAAAAACTTCTGCAGGATGATGTAGCATTTGCATCTTTCGTGGAGATGGTAAGGAAGTCAGGCGTTGGGATTAGTGTACTTTCTTGTCACGGCAATCCAGTCCACCCTAATCAGCAGATGGCCAAAGCTTATGATCGAGACATGAGGTATACAGTTCTTCTTGCGGAAAAGTTAGGGATCGATACGATTTCTTGCTTTTCAGGATGCCCCGGTGATAGCAAGGAATCGAAATATCCCAACTGGGTTACATGTGCATGGCCTGATGATTATCTGACGATATTGGCGTATCAATGGAACGACGTGTTGATTCCATACTGGAAAGAATTTACAGAATTTGCAAATTCACATGGGGTTACTAAAATCGCACTTGAGATGCATCCAGGATTTTGCGTCTACAATGTTTATACTGCACATCGATTGCGAGATGCTGTAGGTGATGCAATCGGCGTAACATTTGATCCGAGTCATCTCTTGTGGCAGGGAATAGATCCCGTGATGGCAATCCGAAATCTGAATGGGATGATTTATAATGTGCATGCAAAAGATGTTCGGATTGATCCCTATAATAAAGCCGTCAATGGCGTTCTGGATACCAGGCATTATAGTGAAGAACTAGATCGATCCTGGATTTTCAGGACAGTAGGATATGGAAATGATATAAAATATTGGAAAGATATTTTTTCTGCATTGCGACTCATTGGCTTTGATGGCGTAATCAGCATTGAGCATGAAGATAGCCTGATGAACCAAATGGAGGGACTTGAAAAAGCAGTAAGGACACTAAAAGAATCCATGCTTTCAAAAGAGCGTACAGGTATGTGGTGGGCATAATTGGCTAAGTTTTGTATCAAGGAGGCGACAATTCCATGAGCCATATTTTTGGTATACTAGACAAAGTCATATGGGCAATCGAAGATATTGTCAGTGCAGTAAGTCTCGCGGCTATTGTCAGTATAGCCTTTGCCAATGTTATTGCAAGATATTTTCTTCATTCTGGATTTTTATGGGCGGATGAAGTCAGTCAGGCGCTTCTCATCATTATGGGAATGTTCGGTTGTGCAAGAGCCGTCAGGAAGAATGGCCATACGCAGTTTGATCTGTTGGAAAGAAAAATTAAGGACAAGAGATTACATATGGTTGTACATTCTATTATTATGCTGATTACCTTAGCATTTCTGTTGCTTCTGGTCGCAGTTACTTTCCAGTACACTGTCAAGGGGACGATGCTCAGTACTGTGCTGAAAATTCCCAGGATGTACTACTACGTGTCCATCCCAATAGGATTTCTGTTATGTATTTATGAATATATACGCTCCATTGGGGCAAAGCATGCCGATGATTCTGTCGAGACAAAAGATTTGTGAGGAGGAAGAAATATGGATACAGGAACAGTTGTCTCAGTATTGATTTTCCTCACTTTCGTATTTTTATTGGCGGGGATTCCAGTATATATTGGGCTTTTAATGACAGGCTTCTTCAGTCTGATGGCGTTGTCGTTGCTTACGGAAACACCAATTGCGACATTGGCTATTTCTCAATCAATCTTTAATGGAATGGGAAATCTTTCCCTGCTGGCTATTCCCTTTTTTATGCTGGCCGGCGAAATCATGAATAGAGGTGGCATTACTGAGAAACTTGTTAGATTCGCGATGCTTTTGATTGGTCGTCTGCCGGGGAGCCTGGCAAATTCTGGTATCATTGCCAGTATGTTCTTTGGCGGTATTACTGGATCAGCACAGGCAACCTCGTCTTGTATGGGCGGAATCTTGATTCCAGCGATGAAAAAAGAGGGATATTCAACGTCAGAAGCTTGTGGTGTCATCGCTGGCGCATCGACATGCGGCCCGATTATTCCACCAAGTATTATTATGGTGGTTTATGCAACGGCCGTTGGCTGCTCTGTCGGCGCTATGTTTATGGGGGGGATCATCCCTGGCATTTTGTGTGGCCTTACCTTGATAGCAGTCGTTCTTTTGAGAAATAAGACGTGCAAGTTCCCTCGCAGAACAGAAAAGCTGGCAGAAGGAGAACTTAGGCAGACAGTCATGGAAGCCATTGTTCCTCTGGGCATGCCTTTGATTGTGGTAGGCGGTATTATGAGCGGTGTCTGTACCGTTAACGAAGCAGGCGCTATTGCCGTCTTCTATAGCCTTTTCGTGAGTTTGTATGTCACAAAGACTTTGAAGATGAACGAGATGGGAGGCATTTTACTAAATGCTGTCAATAGTTCGGCTCCGATTCTTCTGATCATCGCCTGTGCGAAGGTATTCAGTTATGGTCTTACCGCCTTGCAGATGCCGCAACTGGTCAGTTCGTTGATTCTTTCTTTGACCGATAATACGTACGTTTTCTTCTTGTTGGTGAATATCCTTTTGATTGTCATGGGAATGTTTATGGATGGTGGCGCAGCTGTTGTCATTCTTGCTCCTATTCTTGCGCCAGTAGCAGTTCTTCTCGATATCAGCCTGGTACAGTTCGGTGTGGTTATGGCGTTTAACCTGACAATTGGCAATATTACACCGCCGCTGGGATATTGTTTGTTTATAACCAGTAAGATAGGACAGATACCAGTGGAATCTGTAGTAAAGGGAACAGCTCCATATTTGATAGCAGAAATTGGAGTCCTGTTATTGATCACGTATATACCAGACCTTATTACGGCAATCCCACTCTCACTTGGATATAAGATATAACATTGATTGTTAAAATGATGTGGATGTAATAAGTATAAAATGCTATACAGGTAGTAAGGGGGAAGAAAAATGAAACATAAAATGTTTAGAATCATTGCTCTTTTATCTACAATGGTCATGATGATGCTCGCTTTTGCCGGATGTGGAGGAAACGCTGAAAACAAGGATGTAGCACAAAAATCCGCAGGGACATCCAATCCGAATGCAATTGTTGTCAAATATTCTGTCACATTTGCATCTAGTGGTGTACAGGCTGATGGTGCAAAAGAACTGGCAAAGATGATCAGCGATGAATCGGATGGTAAACTCAAAATGGAGTTCTATCCATCCTCACAGTTGGGAGATAAACAGGCTACATTTGAAGGATTGCAGTCCGGCACGATTGAGATGACAGAGTGTGCGGCAAGTGACCTTTCTGCGTTTGATGATATTTGGACTGTATTCTCTTTACCTTATCTCTGGGATAGTGGGGAGCAGGCTGTAAAGACTGTTCAGGATGAGGATGTGAAGAAGGTCCTTGAAGAAAGTGCAGAGAAGGCAGGATTCAAGATTATCGGATGGACGAATATTGGCAGCCGTTCCTTCCTCAATGCCAAGCGTACGATTCAGACGCCAGCTGATTTAAATGGACTGAAAATCCGTACCATGCCGGATAAACTACTGGCAGATGCCACAAATGCGATGGGAGCAATTGGCACGCCGCTTGGTTCTTCTGAGATTTATACAGGGTTGCAGCAGGGGACAATTGATGGTCTTGACCATACGCCGGCGGTTATTGCAGCGAATGGATGGAGTGAGATTTGTAAATACTTCTCGCTTACCGAGCATTTCACGATTCCAGATCCTATCTTTGTCAGTGCCGCATGGTTTAATACACTTTCCCCAGAAAATCAGGAAGCACTTTTAAGGGCTGGTCATAAATTTAGTGATAAATGGAATAACGAGATGTGGGTAAATGCTACAGAAAATGGACTTGAAAAGATGAAAGCAGACGGCATTGAAATTACCAAAGTAGACAAAACACCGTTCAAAGAGGCAGCACAGGGCGTTGTGAATGAATTCCTCAGTAGTGCAAGCGATAACCAGAAGAACTTGTATGATCTGCTGCTCAAAACGAAGGAAAAATATAAGCAGTAAAGCATTTGGATAGCAATCATGGGGTGTGACAAGTCAATTGTCATGCCTCATTCCTTTTTTAGATAGTTCAGTGTTGGAAGCACAAAATAAATTGCGGGAAAAGGGGATGGCATAGATGAAACTCGGTGGATTTGGAACGATCAAGGATTTTGAAGCAATAAGTGCTGCAGGATATGACTATGCAGAACTTGACATACCTGAACTGGAATCACTTACTGAAAAAGATTTTGCACGGTTCAAAGAGAAGGTGACTGAGACTGGAACCCCAGTACTTATCGGCGGGCGAATTTTTCCGTTCAATGAGCGTATCTTCTTTAAAGATGGATTTCAACCGATGGAGTTCAGAAACTATATGGAACGTGCTTGTTATAGAGTTGCGAAACTTGGTGCTAAGAAAATAATCCTAGGGAATGGAAAAGCGCGTTCTCTACAATCTGCTGATGATTTGAAAAAAGAACCTTTTTTCATTGATTTTGTTCGGATGATTGCGAAAATTGCAGGCAAGAATGGATTAATTCTTTTGATTGAGCCGCTTGGCCCCAAATATAGTAATTATATCAATACGCTACCTGAGGCTGTCTCTCTTATTGAAAAAGCCGCCATGTCAAATCTTTTTTTGATGGCAGATCTCCGTCATATGGTTTGGAGCAATGAAGATTTTAAAGATCTTATCACATATGCGCGCTATCTGCGTCATATCCATATGGATTATCCATTATCATATCCGGACAGGCCGTATCTTGATCCCCGAGATGGCTATGACTATCAGATTTTTTTAGATAAGCTTTTACAGATATCCTATTGTGATACTTTGACCATCGAAGCTGACGTTCCAAACGATTGGAACGCGGCCCATCAAAATGCGGTGACGGTCCTCAAGAGTGTTTTATGCTAAGTCACGGTAATTGTCCGGCTTCATTTCTGCACAGCATTGAGCAAGTACCGACTTGCTCATAAGAGTCATGAGAGATTCTTAGAAGATGAAAACATAAAGAAACAGAGCAAAAAAACAGAGAAAGCAGGAATTGTATGGAACGAGAACAACTTTGGACTCCAGAATTTTTTGGAATGAGCAGTAGCAATTTATTTATGTACATGTCGCAGTACATCATGGTAGCGGCATTGCCTATCTTTATCCTGGAGAATCTTGGAGGCAATGATATGGAAGCGGGATTAGCCATGAGTTTCTTTCAGATTGGCGCCGTCACCTTTCGCCCTTTAGCAGGCAGACTTATTGATGTTGTCAACAAGCATCAGATGCTGATGATATCGACGCTCGCATTCTTCTTTGTCATGCTGGCTTTTAACTGGTTTCATAGCTTGGCATCTATCTATGTATTGCGCCTTCTGCATGGTTGTATCTTTGCACTGGCAACAACAGCCGCGGCAACTATGGTAGTTCTCGTGCTGCCGTCTGCACGTAAGGGCGAGGGGATTGGATATTTTGCACTATCGACAAATCTTGCGATGGTTGTGGGACCTTTCTTAGGGTTGTTGCTTATAGGCCAGCTTGGCAGCACGGCTCTGTTTGCCTTTCTAACACTCTTAGGCGTCATGATATTTTTGACAGCCAATGTGCGGCGGTTGCCTGAGTCAATGATTCTGCCAGTTGCTTCTGGGAAGAAGGGGATTCACTTATATGATTTTATCGAATTCAAGGCTTTGATTCCTGCCGGGCTCGGTGGCTTGGTTTTTTTTGCCTATGGTGGAATTTTGACCTTCATTCCTCTGTATGCAAAGCAATTGGGATTGCAGTCTGACACGAGTCTTTTTTTTATGGTTTTTGCATTTATTATCGTCTTGACGCGTCCGATTATTGGGCGTTTATTCGATAAGAAGGGGCCAGAATGGACTATTTGGCCGGGATTTCTCTTTTTTGCTGTGGGTATGGTGCTTTTCGGTCAGGTAAGTTCTGTTTCCGACCTTTTGGTATCGGCTGTTGTACTTGGTATTGGGTTTGGTGCACTGAGTCCGGCCTTCCAGACCTTAGCAGTCAGGAGTGCTGCTCCATCACGGGCTGGAGTGGCAACGGCCACATATTTTTGGTCGCTTGATATCAGCGTAGGGCTGGCGGCAGCCATTATGAGTATTGTAGCGGCAAGCTATGGTTATCCATTCATGTATAGTATTGCTAACACATCTATTGTTATCTTGACCGCTATTTGTTATGGCATTTGGCGTTATCGATAAATGAACAGTGAGAAAATAGAGCCTCAGATTCGGTCATATTTTTCTGAAGATGATTGACAGATGTTTAATGATGTAGTATGGTTGTTAGCGCCGGGCGAAAAACGCCACTGAGTGTCGGGCG
>NZ_QRQA01000018.1:0-45990 GCF_003475755.1 Mitsuokella sp. AF33-22
CATAAAATTTATGAAGAACCTTGATTGGCTCTAATTATCTTGGTTACTGCCTGATTCCAAGTCACTCGTGGTCAACATCAGCCAATCACCTGCGCCCTGCGGGCTTGGTTCTTGGGATGTTTTCACGTGCGAGCTGTTACCCAATCGCCTTAACGGCTCTTGGACAGGTCAGCAAAAGAAATTGCCGATTGCTTATGTTCATAATCAATCGATGTTTTTAAAAACATCTGGCTTGAATCACAAATGATTCATGTTGCATTGTTTAGTTTTCAAAGAACAACTTTGTCTTTTGAAGCTCTCGCTTCAAGCGACTTTTATATCTTATCGCATCGATAAGGCCTTGTCAAGAAGTTTTTCTTTCTTTTTTCAAGTCTTTCGGTTTTCCGCAAATCCCTTGCCAGTCAAGGCTTTTGAGCTTTTTGCAGTTGCCGTATCTCTCAGCGACTTGTACTATGATACAGGATATGGATTGACTTGTCAACACCTTTTATATAATTTTTTTAGAATATGCATAAAAATGCCATCGCAGGTAAATCATGCCTGCGATGGCATTTTCCAGAGTCTTTCGAGCTTACCAGATGGCCTTCATCAAAGCGCGATAATTCTCGTTGAGGTAGCCAATCATTACGTCGAACATGGCGTAGAGCATATTGCCGAGTTCCTTGGAATCCTCATCCGGCGTCAGCAGGCAGATGTCAAGAATCAAAGAACCTTCTTTATCGAAGTAAAGCTTGAAGGGCTTGTATTTGAAATTCTGTTCATTGGCCAATTCAAGCACGGCCTTTTCATTCTCTGCCGTACGGCAGCGCGGCGAAATCTGCACGCGAATCATCGAAAATACGCTGTGGTCCAGAAGTACCAGCATCGGCAGACGCTGACCATCTACCTCAACATGGGAACGGAACGCCGTCGTCTGTTCCGGATCGTCAGGAAGGGTTTCTACCTCAAATGCTTCAATCTTTTTCTCTTTCAGGAAATCCTGAAAAATCTGGGCTTTCTTTGTCATTTCTGCCATAATTAATCCTTCCTCTCATTGACATAGAAAAAGTGGTATGGGTGAAAACAAGACCGATAAGACATGTGTCCTGCCAATCTGTTCAATTTATTGACTAATTTCGACGCAGCGTTCCCATCCTCCTGCTTTTTCGCCAAATTCTAAGAAAGGCCTATGGCTCAGCTCATTTGCTCGGTGCTTCAAGAGCCTGCCATGCATCGTTGGCACGCTCAACGTAGAGAGCCTGTACGGCCTTGTTTTCGCCGATGCCGTGGATGTACGGCGTGACGGTATAGCCGGCCTTCTCAAGGATGGATTTGTGGGAATCCGGGTCCGAACCTGCCATATCGTTGTTGGCATGGTCGCCGGCCACCATCATCATCGGCATCAGCGTCACATTCTTGATGCCATTTGCTTTGAGTTTCGGCATGACAGTCTCAAGAGACGGCCAGCCCTCAACGGTGTAGACATATACATTCTTATAGCCGAGCTCGTCAATCTTGGCCTGAATGACGGAATAATACGCATTCGATACCTGCGGCGTGCCATGTGCCATGATGAGGATGGCATCATGCTTGCCCTGCTTCGGGAACTGCGTGGCAAGTGCCTTGATGGTTTCCGTCACATCATCCGGCTGCTCGGCCTGTCCCTGCCAGTACATGAGCGAGGTACCAAGCGTCATCTTCTTGAACTGATTCTTATAGTTCTGATAAACGCCCATGTCGTAATTGTACTCCATGCCCGGGATGACATCGAGGGAGACGAGCGCCACGCGGCTGTAGCCCTCTGCCTTGAGCTGGTCCAGTGCTTCCTCCGGCGTCGGGAACTTAATGCCTTCGTTCTTAGCGACGCGGTCGATGATGATATGGGATGTATAAGCCGTCACGACCTTGACGCCGGGATGCGCGGCCTTGATTGCGTCGACCGTTGCATCGATGGTCTTCGTGCGCGTATCCTTGAACGTCGTGCCAAACGTCATGACCACAATGGCATCTTTATTCTGCAGGTTGGCCAGGTCCTTGTTCTCATTCGTCAGGACACCGATCTCCGAGGCCGTCTTCAGAGCCATCGTCGCATTCTTGACTTCCGGGTTCAGCTGATACGCAGCTTCTGCAGCCGGATTGTAGAAGCCGGCTACTGCCGTACAGAAAAGACCTGCTGCCAGTAATTTTTCCCATTTCTTCATCGAAATTCCTCCCTGTCAAATCCTTGAAAAAACATATAAAAAAGAGGTCCTTTTGCGTATGCAAAAAGACCTCTTATATCCATTGCTGTCATGCCATCGATATAAAATCGCCTTCCCATCGCTCGCAGGTATAACGGTGATTTTCGGACAGGCAGTTCTCCTGGCTTGGTTCATCGCTTCTCTGCGCCTTCCCAGGTTTCCCCAGTGACATTCCTGCAGATTCGCTCCCCTTACAGTGGCGGGACCGCGCCGGCCTTCAACCGGCTTCTCTTTTCAGCCGCCCGCAGGCGGCACCTGTTCCCTCATATGCAGTTTTCAGTATAACTGTTTACTATGATAGGATAAACCCATCAAGGGATAGTTGTCAACCCATATTACAGAGAATCATCTTCCGTAGCACGCAGTCGTCTGTTGATGGAAGACAATCCCTTGTAAATCGTGTTGATATCGATATCATCACTGCGAGTCTCCATATACTTCTCCAGCTTGCGCTTCACGCGCTGCAGAGCATTGTCGATGGACTTGACATGACGTCCGAGATCCTCGGCAATCTCCTGATAGGACTTGCCATCCAGGTAGCTCATGAGCACCTTCCATTCCAAATCGGAAAGGATCTCTTCCATCTTGGCTTCGATATCCGCAAATTCCTCCTGACTGATGACGAGTTCTTCGGGGTCCGACACCTTGGCCCCCGATATGACATCGAGCAGGGTACGGTCCGAATCCTCATCGTAAATCGGTTTATTCAGGGAAACATAGGAATTCAGCGGAATGTGTTTCTGTCGGGTCGCGGTCTTGATGGCCGTGATGATCTGACGCGTCACGCAAAGTTCCGCAAAAGCCCGGAACGAGGAGAGCTTGTCATTGCGGAAGTCGCGAATGGCCTTGTAAAAGCCGATCATGCCTTCCTGAATGATGTCTTCCCGGTCCGCGCCGATGAGAAAATACGAGCGTGCCTTGGCCCGGACAAAATTCCGGTACTTGTTGATCAGATAATCCAGTGCGACCTTGTTGTTGTTTTCTTTGATGTCCAGGAGGATCTCTTCATCGGTAAGATGCTCGTACCCGCGGTACATCTCCTCCATGTCATCCGTGTCTGCTTCTGCTCCCATCGCACCTTCTCCTTTACAAACACGACGTTTAATATTTATGCATTGTCTCTCAACAGTGAGATTATACCCCTTTTTTCCATCGTGCGTCAAGGCACGGCATCAGCCGCGCTTCGCGAGTCTCTGGCGCATGGACTCATACATGAGGATGGAGCCGGCGACCGATGCATTGAGTGAATTGATATGACCGACCATCGGCATGCTCACGATGAAGTCGCAGGCTTCCTTGGTCAGGCGGCTCATCCCCTTCCCCTCGCTGCCGACCACCAGCACCAGCGGACCCGTGAGATCCGCTTCATAATACGCCTTCTCGCCGTCCATATCGGCACCTGCCACCCAGAAGCCCTTTTCCTTGAGAGCCTTCAGCGTCTGCGCGATATTGCCGATGCGCGCCACCGGCACGTATTCGACTGCGCCAGCCGAAGTCTTAGCCACCGTGGCATTCAGTGAAACACTGCGGCGCTTCGGGATGAGGATGCCGTGCACACCAGTCGCATCGGCCGTGCGCAGCAGGGCGCCGAGATTGTGCGGGTCCTCCAGCTCATCGAGGAGCACGAGAAACGGTGATTCCCCCTTCTCCTCAGCTGCTTTCAGGATGTCCTCGAGCTCCGCATAGGGAACGGGCGCCACATAGGCCAGTACGCCCTGATGGCGATGACCGCACGCCAGGGATTCAATCTTGGCACGCTCCACATTCTGCACGACGACACCGCGTTCCCTGGCCATGGCCAGGATTTCCGCAATGGACCCTTCCCGGTCGCCAGTGGCGACGAGGATCCTGTTGATACCGCGTCCTGACTTGAGTGCTTCCGTCACGGCGTTGCGCCCTACGAGCACATCATCCGGCAGCTCCCGCGCCGGTTCCTCATGGCGCTCACGGCTTTCGGGACGCGAAGCGGAACGCTCGCGCATCTTCCGGAACGGCAGCTGCTTGTCCCGTTTTTCCCGCTTCTTGTTGTTCTCTTTGTTTTTTCGTTCCATATTCAATCCTTTTCCCGCAGCTTGAGCATCTCCTGGAGCCTGCCGCAAGTCATCTCACCTTCCGGGCAGCGGCCCGTATTGACACAGCTGGCCCCGGCATTGAAGAAGAGCGTCGGCGCCACCTTCTTGACCTCTGCCAGCATCTTATATGCCATCTCGCGGATCTCCCACTGCGCGCGGTTGCAGCAGCGCAGATTGAAGAAATGCATCAGGCTGCGCGCATTCATCGTCACGAGGATCTTGGTTTCCGTTGCATTCGCGAGCACGTAGCGGGCATCCTCCTTCGGGACCCCCATCTCCGTCAGTTCATCGTAGACGGCGCGAATCTCTTCCATCAGGGCCTCATAACGGGCCTTGGCAGCGGGCTTTTCCGCGATGCTCGGCGGCGTGATGTACTGAAAACCATGTGCCGCCACATAGCGCTGCGACTGCTGGTCGTAGCTTGCAATGCGATGGCGTACAAGCTGATGCGTGAGCACGCGCGAAACACCTTCGATGCCGAAGGTGAACGATGCGTGCTCCAGCGTCGAACCATGACCAATGCGCACCATCTTGCGCACCATCTCGCGCACCTTGTTGTCATCCAGACGTTCGGAGAGTTCCTCCGCACCGCTGGCGGAATAGCAAAGGCGGGCCGCCATGGCCACGACGCGTTCCGGTTCCGGCGTATAGTCCAAAAGTTTCACTTTGATCATCGGTGAAATTTCCCTCCTGTCATCCAGCATGGCTCTGCCATCATGATTCCTGTGGCAGATGGCGTTCCTGTATCGACTTCATCATGGCCCGGCTGATCACCTGGAAGGACGCCTCACAGATTTCTTCGAGGCGCTCTTCCCTGCCGGCGAGGAAGAGGCTGCCAATCAGGGCTTCAAAGCCCGTACTCGCATGGTATTCGGCCACGCTTGCGCTGCGCGGCGCATGGCTCTTGGCATTGCGTCCGCGGCGATAGATGCCTTTCTCCTCTTCCGTCAGCATCGCCTCAATGCCCTGATAGGCTCTGGCCTGCCAGACAGCTGAAACGATCTGTGCACTGAACGTGTGCAGGGCCTGGACCTGTGCCTGCTCGAACGAGAGCAGGCGCGTGCGCACGAACAGATGGAAATACGCATCACCGACATAGGCGAGCACGAGTGGATGAATGGCCCTCGGGTCCTTTTCGGCGTATCGTTCTACGATACCGCCCTCGCCATCCGGCTGGAACATCATGTCTACCAGCTGCTTGAATCGTGAAAACTTCATGCCTTTTTCCACCGTACCCCATTCGGCGTATCTTCGAGGACGACACCTGCCGCCTTGAGCTCGTCGCGAATCTTGTCAGCCAGTGCCCAATTCTTCTCCTTGCGCGCATCCTGACGGAGCGCGATGATGATCTCCATGAGCTTGTCTGCGAAGCCATCGTCCCTGGCTGCTTCCTGCTGCTCGAAAATACCGATGATGCCGGCCATTTCCATATAGGCCGCACGGACCTTGGCAAAATTCTCCGCATCGAACGCCTTGCCGCCGTTCGTCACGTCCTGGTAATAGATATTGATTTCCTTTGACAGCGCGAACATCTGGCTGATGGCCAGTGCCGTGTTGAAGTCATCGTCCATGGCCTCATAGAAATTCTTCAGCAGTTCTGCTGCCGTACCTGCAAGCTCTGCTGCCGTATCCGAATTGCCCTCTTTCTTTGCGAGCTCATCGATGTATGCCTTCGTGTTGGCCAGACGGCCGAGGCTCGTCTGAGCTTCCTTGAGGCGTTCATCCGAGAAATCGAGCGGGCTGCGGTAATGCGTCTGCAGGATGAAGAAGCGGATCACTTCGCCCGGATATTCCTTGAGGATGTCCTTGACCGTAAAGAAATTATTCTTGGACTTCGACATCTTCTCGTTGTGAATGGTGATGAACCCGTTGTGGAGCCAGTACCGGGCAAAGCTGTGGTCGTCGCCGATGCATGCCTGGGATTGCGCGATCTCATTCTCATGATGCGGGAAAATCAGGTCGCTGCCGCCGCCGTGGAAATCAAATTTCTCGCCGAGGTACTTGAGCGACATCGTGCTGCACTCGATGTGCCAGCCCGGGCGTCCCTTGCCCCAGGGGCTGTCCCAGGACGGCTCACCCGGCTTTGCCGATTTCCAGAGGGCAAAATCCATCGGATGATGCTTGCGCGTATCGACTTCAATACGGGCGCCTGCCTTCATATCCTCAAGATCGCGGCCGCTGAGCTTGCCGTACCCTGCGAACTTCTCCACACTGTAGAAGACATCGCCGTCCACGACATAGGCATAGCCCTTGTCGATGAGCTTCTGGACCATGGCGATGATCTCCGGCATCGTCTCGCTGACACGCGGGTAGACATCGGCATGGCGCACATTGAGGGCATCCATGGCCTCGAAATACGCCTTGATGTATCGGTCCGAGATATCCTTCCACGTTACGCCTTCTTTGTTGGCGGCAGCGATGATCTTGTCATCGACATCCGTGAAATTCTGGATGTAATGGACCTTGTACCCTTTCTTCGCGAAATAACGGCGGATGACATCCCACGTCACAAACGGGCGGGCATTGCCGATATGCGGATGGTTGTACGGCGTGACGCCGCAGCAGTAGATGCTGACTTCCCCCGGCTTGAGCGGCTTGAATTCCTCTTTCTGGCGGGTCATCGTATTGTAGACTTTAAGCATTTTTATGGTTCTCCTCCATTCTTTCCTCAAGTGCCCTGACTTTCTTCTCCAGCATCTGGATCTGGCGCATCATGCACTCGCGTGCTTCCTCATCCGGATCCGGCAGCATGTCATGGTCGAGGTCGACATCAAGTTCTTCCTCGATATCCGTGATATTATCCTCGGGTTCCACGAGATGATGCGTGTCGCGCACGGCCTGCCGAAGTTCCTCGGCTGTACGGACGCGCCTGCCGTGCATGACGACGATGCGCCCCGGAATACCGACTACCGTCGCATAGGCCGGCACCGGCTTCAATACGACGGAGCCGGCGCCAATCTTGGCGTGATCGCCGACTGTGAACGAACCGAGCACCTTGGCACCCGACGCCACGACCACATTGTTGCCGATGGTCGGATGGCGCTTGCCCTTCTCCTTGCCCGTGCCGCCGAGCGTCACGCCCTGATAGAGCGTGACATTCTTGCCGATCTCAGCCGTCTCGCCGATGACGATGCCCGTGCCGTGATCGATGAAGAGGCCTTCGCCGATCGTCGCGCCGGGATGGATCTCAATGCCCGTCAGAAAGCGGCCGAGATTCGAGATCATGCGCGGGATTAAGATCCAGCCGCGCTTGTACAGCGCATGCGAAATGCGGTGGAGCCAGATGGCATGAAGGCCGGAATAACAGAAAAGGACTTCCAGCACGCTGCGAGCTGCCGGATCACGCTCAAAAACAACACGGATATCCTTGCGGAGCCGCGAAAAGAAACTCATGGACGTCCCTCCTAAACACATACAACACACACATCAAAGGCCCCACATCTCATCAGAGACGCGGGGCCGTGGTTCCACTCTGTTTAAGGGACAAGCGCCCCTTCACTCAAGAATGTAACGCATTCCTGCGGCCATGCCTACGTTCTTCGTTCAGCACGGCAGCTCCCGGGTGCAATTCCATCCGCTTGCTCATAGCCTGCTCACACCAGATGCCGGCCTCTCTGCATGAACGCCCGGATGTACTCTCCCGTTCCCAGCTTTTCCTTATATAGGGCTTATTCTATCACAGGTTCTCGATTCCCGCAACCGCATAAGCCGAAATGCCCTGCTCTGCACCCGTGAACCCCAGGCGTTCCTCCGTCGTGGCCTTGACATTGACCTGATCCAGATTCACCCCCAGGATCTGTGCGATGTTGGCATTCATCTGCGGGATGAAATCCTTCATCTTGGGCTTCTGCGCCACGATCGTCGCATCGACATTGCCTACGCGGTAGCCGGATTCGTGCAGGAGTTCTGCCACCCGCGCGAGGAGTTTCCGGCTGTCCGCGCCCTCGTAGCGGGGATCCGTATCAGGGAAATGCCGCCCGATGTCGCCGAGCGCCGCCGCACCGAGCAGGGCGTCGGCCACGGCATGCAGCAGGACATCGGCATCCGAATGCCCCAGAAGCCCCAGCGTATGCGGGATCTCCACCCCGCCGATGATGAGTTTGCGTCCCTCGACGAGACGATGGACATCGTATCCCATACCGAAGCGTGTCATATCTACAAATGCTCCTTTCCCTAGCGATTCCCTGCCAGATGTTCCGCGGCCTTCTTTGCCGCCTTGCGCAGGGAATCCCGTATGCCGCCGTGCTCATGGCGCAGAAGTGCTTCCGCGATGATGAGGTCCTCCGGCGTCGTGATCTTGATATTGCGATACGAATCCATGACGACGTGCACCGGCGTGCCGTAATGCTCGACCAGCGAGGCGTCGTCCGTACCCAGAAATCCATCCCGTTCGGCCTGCTCATTGGCTGCGATGAGAAGGTCGCGATGGAAGCCCTGCGGCGTCTGAACACTCCAGAGCATGGAACGGTCGGGCGTCGCCGTCACGATGCCGTCCGCAACAATCTTGACGGTATTCTTTTCAGGGACCGCGGCAATTGCCGCGCCGTGCTCTCTGGCCGCCGCGATAACGGCCTCGATGGTTTCCCGCGTCACGAGCGGGCGCGCCGCATCGTGAACGAGCACGACATCTGCTTCCGGCGCAGACTGCCGCAGACCGTTCCAGATGGAATACTGGCGCTCCGTGCCGCCCGCCACGACCTTGAGGGGCTTGAGTCCCGGCACGCGGGAAAGACGGCGGCGCACGACCGCCACCTCATCCTTGCCCGTCACCACGACGAGCTCTTTTACGGCCGGCACCACGGAAAACTGGCGCAGCGTGCGCAGCAGAATGGATTCTCCCATGAGTTCGAGAAAGACCTTGTTGAGCCCTGCCTGCATGCGCTTGCCCTGGCCTGCAGCAGGAAAGATAGCGCTGACCATTCCCACTTGGACTGCCTCCCTTCACACATGAGCCGGCTTGGCAAAGATCATGCGTCCCGCCGCCGTCTGCAGCGCCGACGTGACCTCCACCTGGATGGTTTCGTTCATGTGACGGTGGCCATTCTCGATGACGATCATCGTGCCGTCGTCGAGATATGCCACGCCCTGACCGGGCTCCTTGCCCGACTTGACCACGGTGACGCGCATCGTCTCCCCGGGGATGACGACAGGCTTCACGGCATTGGAGAGCTCGTTGATGTTGAGCACTGGCACGCCGCGCAGCTGCGCCACCTTATTGAGATTGAAATCATTCGTGATGATCTTGCCGCCGACCTGCTGGCCGAGGCGCACGAGCTTGGAATCCACCTCAGCGATATCGTCAAAATCGACATTCGTGATCTCAACCTTGACTTTCGTCCCCTGACGGATGCGCTGCAGAATGTCGAGGCCACGGCGCCCGCGCGTGCGCTTGAGTACATCGGCGGAATCCGCAATATGCTGAAGCTCCTCGAGCACGAAGACGGGGATGAGCAGCGTGCCCTCGATAAAGCCCGTATCACAGATATCCGCAATGCGCCCATCGATGATGACGCTCGTATCGAGCAGCTTATAGAGCTTATCCGCAGCCGGTGCTTTTCCATCTGCCGGCACCCCCGCCACAGGCTGATTCCCGCCAGTCTTGTCGGCCTGATTCTTTGCCTCCCTGGCCCGGCTGAGTTCCTTCATGAAACGCGGAATGAAGTCAAACAGACCGGCAAGCTCCTCGCGCTTCTTGATGGTGACATGGATGCCGAGATAACCGAACACGATGCTGAAAATCACGGGGATGTAATCGCCGACCACCGGAATCTTGGCAAAGGAATAACCTAATAAATTCGCAATGATGAGTCCGATTGAAAGTCCGATAGCACCAGCGATGACATCGTGAATAGGCATCTTGCCGAGCTGTGTCTCCACCCAGATCGAGAATTTCTTGAGCCGGCGTATGAGATACGGCGAGAGGAAAAAGCCAATCAGGCCGCCGAGAATGGCGCCGAGCAGGATGCACAGCAGACTGGCCATCGTGATTTTAATGGCCCCCATGTCCATCTTCAGGATTTCCGTACTGATATACAGGGTAAGCAACGGGCTGGCAAGGTCCAGCAGCGCCCCGCCGGCAATGGCCAGGAAGAGCGTGATGAAAAAACGTAAAACACGGTCCAGCATGTGCTTCACCTCCTTAAAAAATAAATAAAAAAAGAAAAGTCCAAACAGAATCAGTATACTCTACTCTGCTCAGACTTGTCAAAAAAGAGCGCTGCCATCAAAAAGCTTACGAAGCATATGCGTTATGCGACAAAACCGTGTCCATCCAGCTCTCTACTTCTTGCGGGCTCTTATCGCAGGCAAATACCAGCTCACTGACGAGGATCTGCTTGGCCAGGTCCATCAGGCGCCGCTCTCCCGAAGAAACGCGGCGGCGCCGGTCCTGCAGGATAAGATTGCGTGCCACAGCGGCAACATCACAGATATCGCCGCTCTTCATGCGGTCCAGATTGGCATGGAATCTCTTGTTCCAGCTTCCTTGCGGACGTTCCGGCTTGGCTCCGAGCACGTCCCGTACCTTGTCCACTTCACCCTTCGGGATGATGTCCCGCAGGCCGATATGGTCGGCATTGTCCGTTGGGATCATGACCTTCATGTTTCCCATCGGCATCTTGAGGACATAGTAGGACTTGCCTTCGCCCAGGACTTCACAATTCTCGATTCCGGAAATCACACCAGCCCCGTGCATCGGATATACGACTTTATCACCTATCTGTAACAAAAATACACCCCCTGCATGCCAACCAACTCATAGAAAACCCGAATTACATTTTCATTATATCACAGTTACCATCTTTTTTCAAAGAAATAAAATTTTAATTTTATCACATTCGTATCTCATAGTCAACATTCGAACAACAGATCTTCCGACACCGCATGGATACGATTTTAGTCTGGCTTCCGCATGTGTTTAGACAGGGTTTAGCTTGGCACCGTATACTGAAATCAATCAGGACAGGCAGGGCTTCAACAGAGAGCCCCGCTCCATCACCAATCATTCATGCTATTATCCCAAAGGAGGAATTCATCATGGAATTATCCGCAAAATACAAATCCTGGGGCAAAAAAGCCGCCATTGTCGCCGTCGTACTCGCTGCACTAGGAGGAGCAGGCGCCTGGTACCATCACAGTCAGGAACAGGCTGCACACCAGCAGCAGCAGGCAGCCAGGGTGGCACTCATAGAAGCACAGGCCTCGCAGCGCTCCCTCTCCCTGATTGACGAGGCTGCCGTGCGTTCCATCACGGCCGAGGCCATCGGACAGGAAGAAACCAGCATCACCTTCCGCCAGATTTCCCTGCAGAATGCCGCTGACCGCGATAAGAAAGACGGCGAGCGTGACAAGAAACGCGAAAATCGCAAGGATAAAGACAGGGGCGCACGTGCGGAGAAACAGGCACCGCCTCAGGGACAGCCGCATGAGCAGCCTTCACCTGCTGCCAATACGTCCCAGCTGGATCAGGCACCAGGACAGCCGGGCAATACGGCTGCCCCCAATGACCGCCTCGGCCACGCATCGGGTGAAGGTCGCGATTTCCGCCCCGTCTACCACGTCAAATGCAAGGTCGGCGAAGCAAAATATCAGGTCGATATCGACGCCGTTACCGGACGCGTACTCCACGCTTCCGCCTGACGATAAAGAACCCCATAATCCCATACTCCCCCTCTCCCAAAACAAAAAGGGAATGAGCTCCATTGCTCATTCCCTTTTTGCGTGCTGTATTTTCTTCAGAGGCGGCGGAACCGGTAGCCGACGCCGCGCACCGTTTCCAGATACTTCGGATGTGCCGGGTCATCCTCGATCTTCTCGCGGATGCGGTTGATGTGCACCATGACCGTGGCCGAATCCCCCATGGCCTCACAGCCCCATACCTTCTCAAACAGCGTTTCCCGGCTGAAAATAATGTCAGGATTCTCAGCAAGAAACGACAGGACTTCAAACTCCCGCCGCGTGAACGGAATTTCCTTCCCGCGCAGCAGAACTCGGTAGGCATCCTGCTGGATCTCAAGGTCGCCGCAGCGGATGACATGCACCTGCGGCCGGCTGCTGGCGATGATGCTCTCAAACCGCCTGATGTGCGATTTGACCCGGGCCACGAGCTCATTGGGATTGAAGGGCTTCATGATGTAATCATCGGCCCCGGCACCGAGACCTTTCAAGATATCGACTTCTTCCTGACGTGCCGTCACCATGAGCACAGGCGTCTCCTTCTTGCGGCGCAGTTCCTGGCAGATGGCAAAACCATCCAGCCCCGGCAGCATGATATCGAGCAGAATCAGAGCGTAGTCGCCCTGCAAAGCCATCGAGAGCCCCTTACGCCCGTCGGATGCACGCTCCGTGGCAAAGCCGTTGGCCTGGAGATAATCCTGCTCAATCTCGGCAATCTTATCGTCATCTTCCACGATCAGGATGGTTTTCATCAAATGGTCCTTCTCCCTTCTTTTTCTCGCCCGTCTCATCCGGCACCAGAGGCAGGTGCAACACAATGGTCAGCCCGCCGCCGGGCGTCAGCTGTGCTTCAGCACGGCCCTGCATGCCCGAAAGAATTTCCTTCACGATGGCAAGCCCCAGCCCGCTGCCGTCGGCCACGCGCGAACGGGCCTGATCCGCGCGATAGAAGATGTCAAACAGGCGCGGAAGCTTCGAAGAATCGACGCCAACACCATGGTCCTGCCAAAAGAGCAGCAATTCTTTTCCTTCTCTCGCTAAGCGGATATCAATGGCTGGCTCCTTTTGTCCGCTGTATTTTTGGCTGTTGGAAAGCAGGTTGTCGAGGACCCGCTGGAACTGCAGCGGATCGAGCATGACCTGCGCCTGCTGCGTCCCCGCCTGCGGCAGCAGCTTGAAATGCACCCGCTGCGTGCCGAGATCCACACTTTGCAGATAATGTGTCAGGTACGCGTACAGGCAGGTCTTCTCGAGGTGGAATTCCATGCGGCCAAGGTCCAGCTTGGAAAACAGGAACAGATTATTGACGAGATGCTCCAGCAGGAGCACGCTGTCATACATCATCGCCAGGTAATGCGCCCGCTTCTCTTCCGTGCGGGCGATGCCGTCCCGCAGGCCGCTGACATAGCCCCGGATGGCCGTCAAAGGCGTCCTCAGATCATGTGAAATGCCCGCGATGAATTCCTTGCGGTTCTCTTCGTAATGGAGCCGTTCCTGACGCGCCTGACAAAGCGCCTGACGCATGCGCTCGAAGCCGGCACAGGCCTGCCCGACCTCATCGTGCGTCTTTACCGTCAGCGCATGGTCGAATTCACCGCGCCGGATGGCGGCAGAGGCCTCGACGAGCTGCGCCAGGGGACGCAGGACCTGGCGGTCTAGCACGCGCGAAAGATAGCGTCCGAGCGCCAGGATCAGCAAGGTCAGCACGAGCAGCGCAAAGAACAGGGCATACTCAAGGACCTGCTTCATGGGCACGGCAGCCTCCGGCGGCGCCGGCCTGGCCGCAATCCTGCCGTAGGCCAGCACCATCGCATCGCCGCGGCGGGCAGCGTAACGCAGGGCAAAGACATCCTCGGTCCACAATTCTGCCGACCGGCTCGGTCCTACCCGCTGCGTAATCTGCTGATCCAGGAAGCCAGGATTGCTGCCAGGCGTCACATACACGGCGCTGCCATTGCGCAGCACAGCCAGATGCACGCCGTGCTGTTCGAAGCGGCGGCAATCGGCCAGCAGATCCTTGAGAGCTTCATCGTCCTTCCCGCTCTTCTTGCCCGCCTTATCCACCTGATTCCGCAAATCACTGACAAGATACTGAACGGTCAGCGAAGGGCCGCGCTCCGGCCAGAAAAGCGAGAGCGGTCCAAGGTGATCGGCATCGGCAAGATGCAGCAGTGCGAGCAGCACGGAACCGATGGCCAGCAGCGCACCGAGCGGCACGATGACCATGAGCAGATTCGCTGCCCAAAGCCGCTTGCGCAGGGAAATGTCACGCAGTCTCATAGCAAATCCTTTCTCTTTATGCATCCTGTTCCTGCAGGAATCAAAAGAAAAAGCAGGATACCGGCTATCCTGCTTCCTGTCTCACTCTGCTTTTGTCGCCCGCATGAAAAGCTGCGTCAGCTGTTCCTTCGGGTCCTTATGCTGATGGATGATGGCATCCACTGTCGCACAGATGGGCAGTTCCACATGGAATTCCCGTGAAAGCTCCAGCAGGGCTTCCACCGTATAGACGCCCTCCGCCAGCTTCGTGAACGGCTTGCCCGTGATGAGGTCTTCCCCGAAGCGGCGGTTGTTGCTGTGCGGCGAGAACAGCGTCGCTTCGTAATCACCGAGATGCGACAAGCCGTACACCGTCATGCGGTCGCCGCCCATCGCCTCGATGAGGCGCGAAAGCTCATGCGTGCCGCGGGCCATCAGCGCGCCCTTGAGGCTGCTGTAGCCAAAGCCGTCGAGCATGCCGGCAGCCAGCCCGATGACGTTCTTGGAGGCAGCGCCGATCTCCGTGCCCAGAAGATCCTCACCATAGTAGAAACGGATCAGCGGACTCGAGAAGGTCGTTACGAGATCCTTCGTCAACTGCATCTCGCGGGCAGCGATGACCATGCAGTTCGGGATGCCCCGCACGAAATCCTGCACGTGTCCGGGGCCGACCCAGACCGCCACGCGCATGGCAGTGCCGAGTTCCTCGTAAAAGACCGTCGTGAGACGCTTGCCCGTACCAATCTCAAGCCCCTTCATGCAGAGCACGAAGCGCTTCTTCTCAAGGTCCAGCCCCAGCGCAGCGAGCTGCCGGCAGAACGAGCGCAGCTGCTGGGAGCTGATGGAAATGATGATGGTATCGGCATGCGATACGGCTGCCATGAGATCATGCGTCAGGGCGACCTCCTGCGGCAGCGTCAGGTATTCATTCTGACGCGTTTCAGAAAGCGCCTGCAGGTGCACAGACCCCTCGCGTCCCCAGAGCATGACCTCGTGTCCGATCTTATGAGCATACCAGGCATGGAACGTTCCCCAACGGCCGCAGCCAAGCACGGAAATCTTCATCACGACACCTCCACTTTTGCACCGGTGATGTCACGCACGACCTCGCCGGCAATGATCAGGCCGACCACCGATGGCACAAACGAAATACTGCCCGGAACAGCCCGGCGCATATCACAGTTGCGCGCGCTGCCCGGCGGACAGATGCAGTTCTTGCCGCAACCGCTCTGCTTCACGACAAGCGGCTTTTCCCGGGAATAGACGACCTTGAGCCTCCGCACACGGTTTTCCTTGAGTTTCTTGCGCATGACGCGCGCGAGCGGATCAACACTCGTCTTATAGATATCCGTGACCTCGAATTTCGTCGGATCCAGCTTATTGCCCGCGCCCATGCTGCAGATGATGGGGATGCCGCGGTCTCGGCACTGCAGGACCAGATCGATCTTGCCCGTCACCGTATCGATGGCATCGACGACGTAGTCGTAATGCTGCTGGAAAAAGTCCGCCGCATGGTCCGGCAGATAAAACGAATCGATCGTATCGACGACGGCCTGTGGATTGATATCAAGGATCCTCGCTTTCATCGTCTCCGTCTTCTTCTTGCCAACCGTCCTGGACGTCGCATGAATCTGACGGTTGATATTCGTCAGGCAGATGAGATCGTTGTCGACGAGGACGAGATGCCCGACACCGGCACGTGCAAGTCCCTCCGCCACGAACGAGCCGACGCCGCCCACACCGAAGATTGCCACGGTGCTGTCTGCCAGCTTCTTCATTCCTTCTTCTCCCAGCAGCAGCTCCGTGCGGGAAAACCGGCCTAATTTGTTCAAGATTCCATTTCCTTTCTGCTATGATTCACTTTTTCTGCGGGTCTTCGGGACTGCCGTCTTCCTTCATCAGGCGGAAGGCCGGGATGGCAAATGCTCCGGCAGGCCGCGCAGGCTGCGTCTTTGCCTGCATGAAGCCCGGCGTCTCAAGCGAGAACGCATTCTTCTTGACCTTGCTCTCGGGCACCTTGACCTCCGGCGTCTTCATCACCACACTGTCGGCAAAATCCGTCGCGATGATGGTCGCCCGCACATCGCCGCTGAGCGAATCATCGATGACCGTGCCGAGGATGATGTTGACCTCGGGATCTGTGTGTTCGTAAATGTAACGCGTGGCCTCATCGACATCGTAAAGGCTCAGCGTCTTGTCTCCTGTCAGATTGAGGATGATGCCGCGCGCTCCTTCGAGGCTCTTGCTGATGAGCGGGCTATCAACAGCCTGCTGGACGGCCTCCACGGCACTGCGCGCACTGCGGCCGATGCCGAGAAGCGCATCGCTGCTCTCGCTCTGACGAAAAATCGTCGTGACATCGGCAAAATCGACGTTGATGACCCCCGTCGTCAGGATGAGCTCGGCAATGCAGTTGATGGCCTGCAGCAGGATGTTGTCGGCGCACTCAAAGGCCTTGACCAGCGTCATATGACGGTTTTCCGGCAGTTTGAGCAGGTTGTCGTTCGCCACGAGAATCAGGGCATCCATCTGCGACTGCATCTTGATGAGCCCTTCATTGGCCAGACGTTTCTTGCGGCTGCCCTCGAAGCTGAACGGCTGCGTGACGACGCCCACCGACAGCAGCCCGAGGTCGCGGGCGACACGTGCCACCACGGGGGCCGCGCCCGTGCCCGTGCCGCCGCCGAGTCCGGCGGTGATGAAGATGAGGTCCGCGCCGCTCATGGCATCGCGGATCTTGCCTTCCGCTTCCTTGGCTGCCTGTTCGCCGACAGCGATGTTGCCGCCCGTACCGCGCCCCTTCGTCAGATCCTCGCCGATCTGCAGCGTATCCACGCCTGCATCGGCGGCCTGTGCCAGCTGCTTGGCATCGGTATTGATGGCGATGAGATCGATATCGAGCTCCTTGTGACGGCCCATGCGCATGAGGACGCTGTTGCCGCCGCCGCCTACGCCAAATACCTTGATCTTCACTTTCGGCTTTATGATTGCTGTTTCGTCTGCTGCCATGCGCCTCTACCCCTCTCATAATCCAGTCTTATCATGATGTAATTCGCCATGGAAAAAAGATTTTCCTCCCTGTCTGCGCAATCCCCTACTTATTATAAAGAGCAGGGCTGACAGGGCAGCTCTGCTCTCGCGAATCATTTACTTTTCTTCATCGCATCTCAGTGAAAGAGAAGCACAGCCAGGCAGGCCAGGACAATCTTCAAGCTATCCAGCTTCACCTAAAAACACTTCCTTGTACGTTCTTCATTCCAAACGGACAAATGCATCGTCCGTAACAATTTGACAAGTACGATTATACAATGAAGCGGGAGATTTTTCAAGCAGAACGATGTGTCTTGGCGAGGACAGGTCCAAGCTGCGTGACAATCATGCCCGAAAGCATCAGCAGACAGCCGAGGACCTGCAGCGGCGACATCGTTTCGCCGAGGATCAGCCAGCTCGAAACGGCTCCGAACACGGCCTCAAAGCTCATGATGATGGCCGCCTGACTCGGCTCCGCGTACTTCTGTCCCACGATCTGCAGCGTGAAGGCCACGCCGGCCGACATGACGCCACCGTAGAAAATCGCAAACCAGGCATCGGTGAAGGCCGCTGGCGTCGCCGTTTCAAAACACAGGGCACAGATTACACTGCCCAGCGTGCAGACGCCAATCTGCGTCGTCGAGAGTTCAATGGGATCCACGAGACAGGCGAAACGGTCGATGAAGAGGATGTGCGCCGTCCAGAAGAGTGCGCTGATGAAGACCAGCATATCGCCGAAGCTCAGATCCATCGAGCCGTGGATGGAAAGGTAATAGAGCCCGGCCAGCGCCAGGATGGCGCCAATCCAGTTCTCGATGCGAATCCGGCTGCCGAGAAAGGCCGCACCAATCGGCACGAAGATGATGTAAAGCGCCGTGATGAACGCCGTCTTGCCAGCCGTCGTATAGAGCATGGCAACCTGCTGGAAAGACGTTGCCAGGAACATGATGCAGCCGGCCCCGAGCCCGGCTTTCCAGCCGGGATGATACGTGCCCGCGCGCCTGGCTGTCTGCCGCGGGCCGCGCCAGACAAACCACAGGCCGGCCAGAAACAGGAAGCCGAGCGCGTAGCGCGCCGCTGCGTACGAAAACGGCCCCAGGCCATCCATGCCCACCATCTGTGCTACAAACGTCGTACCCCAGATGAATGCTGCCAGCAGCAGCATGAAGTTGCCGCGTACATGCATGATACCGCCTCCTTGACAAAACCATTAAATAAACTATCAAAAACTGTATCTTTATTCTAACATGGATATGTCCGCTCAGCAAGGACGCATCCGTCAAAAAAAGACACGCAGGAACATTGCGCGTCTTCAATGGAAAGGCGGATCAGGCCAGGCCTGTCGCCATATAGAACAGGATACAGAGGAACGGCACGAAGAACTTGAGGCCCATGACAACGGCGATATCGTAATACGAGTCGTGATGGGTAAGCCCGCAGATGGCGAGCAGCGTCACAAGCGCGCCGCAGTGAGGAACCGGATCGATGCCAACAGAAGCAATGGCCGTGATGCGGTGCAGGACCTCCAGCGGGATGCCGGCTGCCTGCGCCATGGCCGCCCACTGATCGCCGAGCATCGAGAGCGCGATGGTCAGGCCGCCCGAAGCCGATCCCGTGATACCGGCCATGATGTTCGTCGTGATGACGGCCGAGAGCAGCGGGCCAAAGGAATCAGCAATGCCGATGAGCATCTGCGTGACCGGCACGAACCCCGGCAAGCTCGTGAGGACGCAGCCGAAAGCATAGCCGGAGGCCACGTTGAGGACAGCCGTAGCCGAAGAAACGGCCGCGTAATTGATTGGTGCGAGGAATCCGTCCATGACGATAAAGCGCTTGCGTCCGATGAACGCCGCCACAAAACTGCTGATGATGAGCGCGACGCTGATGGACCAGATAGCCGAAACCTTACCGACGTTCACTGCAATCAAGCTGAGCTTGAGCGGCAGGAACACCTCGAGCGCATCCTCTGCCCAATGGAATCCCCAGTCCCAATGGAACGGGTTCGACAGGATGATGTTGATGCCGATGACCATCGCGAGCGGCAGCAGCGCCCAGTACCACGGGATGCGGATCTTGGGTTTCGGCTTGATGCGGCTGCCCTCTACATGGCGGCCATAGCCTTCGCCCCTGGCCTTGAGCTGTTTCGCGCGGTGCGTGACCCAGCCCCAGCCGATGAGCAGGAACAGCAGCGAGGCAAACAAGCCGATGATTGGCGCCGACCAGGTGCTCGTCGAGAAATACGAGGACGGGATGATGTTCTGGATCTGCGGGGTACCCGGCAGGGAAACCATGGCAAAGGAAAAGATGCCGACCCAGAGCGTCGCGGGCAGCAGACGCTTCGGGATGTCCGCCTTGCGGAACACCACGGCGCCGAAGGGATACATGACGAAGGCGACAACGAAGACCGACAGGCCGCCGTACGTCAGCGCACCGCAGCCGAGCAGCACCGCGAGGACCGCGCGCTTCTCACCGAGCACCTCCACAATCTTGGCTGCCACGGAAGAAGCCAGGCCGCCCTTTTCCATCAGGCGGGCGAAGACCGCACCGAACAGGAAGATCGGGTAATACGTCTTGGTGTATTCGGCCAGGCGTGTCATGTACAGCTCACTGTAGACGGGCAGCACGCCAAAGACGCTGGCCAGTGCAGCCAGACCGGCAAAAAATGGTGCGATCAGGATGATGGACCAGCCGCGGTATGCGAAGTACATCAAGCCGATGAGCGCTGCTGCAATACACAATGCTTCTAACAGACAAATCGTCTCCTTTCCTTCCCTGCTCCACGCAGACATAAAAAAAGCCGCCGGATAACAGCTTCAGCCGGCAGCTCCGGGAGTATCATGATGCAATCCGGCACAGGACCGGATGACAACGGCTGAAAAAGATGGCGCTGACTACGGGAGCCAGCGCCACAGCGGCAAGTCTGCCGCCAAAAACAGAACTGAATGAAACTGTATGAGCAATGCTTTCTCCCTGCCAGAGGCGGGAAGAAAAACCTTTCGCCAAAAAAAGCCCTTCCTGCGCCGCGCGCGGGAAGAGCTTGCCTGTTCTGACATCCGGTATGCCCTGTCCAGGACATGCCGCAAAATCCCCATCCCCATCACTCGCAGGTCTAACGGTGATTGTCAATCAGGCAGTTCTCCTGGCTCCAGGTCATTGCTCCTCTGCGCCTTCCCAGGGTTTCCCCCAGTGACATATATACAGATTCACTCGCTGCTACAGTGGCGGGACCGCTCCGGACTATACCGGACTTCCCTATTAAGTCTTTCGACACCTGATCCAACCTTATGTAATTCGCGAGAATCAACTCACGACATTTATTATATTATTGTTTATTTTTATTGTCAATCTGTAAAATAAAAATTCACCGATAAAAGAATATTGAAAAAACATCCTAAACTTGTATCCACACGGACTTTCGGGTAAAATGGATAGATAAGGAAGAAACACGTCTATTTCAACAGTAAATCGAAGGAACAGGTGATTATCCGATGGCCATCCATGTCATCAATGAGGCACGCCGCTGTCTCCAGTGCAAGAAACCGTTATGCCGTCTCAAAGGCTGCCCGGCACAGACCAACATACCAGAGATGATCCGTCTCTTTCTCAACGGCAACATCAACGAAGCCGGCGAAATGCTCTTTGCCAACAACCCCATGAGCGTCGTCTGCTCGCTCGTCTGCGACCATGAGAAGCAGTGCGAGGGCAACTGCATCCAGGGACACAAGGGTGCTCCCGTCCAGATTTCCAGCATCGAGCACTACATCTCCGATATCTACCTCGACAAGGTCATCATGGAACACGAACCGCCCAAGGGCCAGAACATCGCTGTAATCGGTTCCGGTCCTGCCGGCATTACCGTCAGCGTCAAACTCGCCCAGCTCGGCTACGATGTCACGATCTTCGAGCGCAAGAGCAAGCTCGGCGGCATGATGCGCTACGGCATCCCTTCCTTCCGCCTGCCGCTTTCCATCCTCGACCGCTATCAGAAGAAACTCCTGGAGCTCGGCATCCACATCCGCCCCAATACGACGATTGGCGGCGTCCTCACGCTCGACACACTCTTCCGTGACGGCTACGACGCCGTCTTCATCGGCTCCGGTGTCTGGCGTGCGCGCGGCCTCGGCGTCAAGGGTGAAAGTCTCGGCTGCTGTCATTACGCTGTCGACTACCTGCAAAACCCGGATGTCTACAATCTCGGGGACCGCGTCGCCATCATCGGTTCCGGCAACTCCGCGATGGACGCAGCACGCACGGCCGTCCGCAAGGGCAGCCGCTACGTCACGGTCTACGCGCGCCGCAATGAAGTGCGCGCCAGCATCCGCGAATACGAATACGCACAGGCCGACGGCGTCGAATTCGAATTCAACAAGGGCGTCGACTCCATCACGCGCGAGGGCCCGATGTTGAAGGAACGCCACTTCGATGAAGAAGGCAAGCTCATCGGCGAAGATGAAGCCCAGCTCTACCCGGCCGACAGCACGATCATCGCCGTCAGCCAGGGTCCGAAGGACAAGATTGTGCGCTCGACGACGGGCCTTGAGGTCAACGAGCGCGGCCTCGTCGAGGTTGATGAGAACGGCGCCACGACGCGCGACGGCGTCTTCTCGGCAGGCGATGTCGTCCTCGGCCCCTGCAACGTCGTACAGGTCGTCAAGGATGCCAAGCATGTGGCAAACAGCATCGACGAATACCTGACGAAAAAGCGCGAAGCAGCAAAGTAAGGCCAGCAGAATAAATAAGCAAAAGAAAGCCTCCCATCCATGAAGCAATGGATGGAAGGCTTTCTTTCTGCTCAAAATTCCTGCTCCTTATATCCTTGTGGCAAGATTATCCATTTTTCTTTGCCAAAGCTGCGATTTTAGCGGCTTTCTTCGCCAGGAAGCGCTCACGCAAGACCATCTTGTGCTTCATGCGGTCGACAAGATCTTTGGCATCTGCGATGTCCTGAGCATCCGGATGCGTCGAGGCGAGCTTCCAGCGCTCCATGCTCTTGGCGCCGCCGTGCGGGTCGTCCGGACCGGCGTTCTTGCGCTTTTCAAGCATTGCGGGATTGATTTTGCCGCGGCAGCCGAAGGTGCCGAGAATCGTGCAGCCTGCTCCGAGGTTGTAGCCGGCGCGTGCAAAGCTCGTGATGGCGTGCTCACTCGTCGGTGCCGTGCCGTGTGTCTGGAAGAATACGACCTGGGCATCGTGGACTTTCGGCAGATACTTGAGCATCAGGGGATCCGGCTGTCCGAGGCGCAGCCAGTAGCCCAGCGCTACTACTTCATACCCGGAAAGATCTTCCGGCGCATCCTGTACGCGAAAGACATCGGCTTCTCCCGCCTGCTCTGCGATTGCCTCCGCAATCGTTCTCGTATTGCCCGTGACTGACGAATAAATGACTGCCCATTTTCCCATCGTGATTCCTCCTGCAGTAATGGCGGCACACAAACAGGCCACCCATTTTCTCTTATTGTCAGCTTATCACAGCCGCCTTGTGTTTCGCCGTAACCTTTGTTACAATGAAATCGTTCAAACGACAATGGTTGTTTAATGTTATAGAAAGAAGTGTTTTCATGTCTGAAATCCTGACACATCCCACTGCAGGTTTTGCCCTGCTCGGCGTGCTGCTGCTGATTCTCGGCGGACTTCATCTCCGTCACATCAAGCTGACGACGCGCACGATCATCAACATCGCCCTGATGCTGGCGCTGACCATCATCCTGCATCAGTTCCGCCTGTTCCATATGCCGCAGGGCGGCAGCGTGACGGCCGGCGCCATGGTGCCGCTGCTCCTCATTTCCTATCGCTACGGCCCCGGCATCGGCGCGCTCACAGGCTTCCTCTACGGTATGGTCAACATGATGCAGGATCCCTTCATCGTCCATCCCGTCCAGGTCCTGTTTGACTATCCGCTGCCCTATATGGCCATGGGCCTCGCAGGGCTCTGGCAGAAGCACCTCTATCTCGGCACGGCTCTGGCATTCGCTGGCCGCTTCGCCTGCCACTTTATCTCAGGCGTCGTGTTCTTCGCCTCCTATGCGCCGGAGGGCATGAATCCGGCGCTCTACTCACTGTTCTTCAATGCCAGCTACCTGCTGCCCGAATTCATCATCTGCTGCCTGCTGCTGAAGGTCCTGCCACTGCGGCGCATCCTTGCAGCCATGGCGGGAGAACGCTGATTTCCCGTTCTGCTCATCCGTTTCATTCACAAGCGAAAGGAAGCTTTCATGTATTCCACAACTGCCCCGGCCGCCCAGACGGGCGCGCCCAAGAAGGATGGCACCTGGCTTTTGAGCTGCGGCCATTTCCTCAATGACTTCTATTGCAATTTCCTGCCGATCCTGCTGCCCATCATCATGCCGCAGCTCGGCCTTTCCCTGACGCTCAGCGGCCTGCTCGTCATGGTGCTTAGCATCACGAGCAACATGCTGCAGCCGGTCTTCGGCTACGTCATGGACCGTCACAACCTCAGCCGCCTGCTGATTCCCGTGATCCCTTTTGGCGCCGTCTGCATCTGCTCCATCGGGCTCATTACGACGAAGGTCATGCTCTTTATCATCATCGCGCTGACCGGTCTTTCCGTATCCGCCTTCCATCCGCTCGGCTCGACGCTCGTGGCCAGGACAGCAGAGGCCGCGCGCCAGGGACGCTCGATGTCGTATTACATCGCAGGCGGCAATCTCGGCTACGCACTCGCGCCCATCATCATCGTCGCCTACCTCAACGCCTTTTCCATGAGCGACCTGCCGCTGCTCATGATCCCCGGCTTCTTGTTCGCACTCATCTGCCTGCGCAGCGGCCTCACGCATTTTTCCACGGTGACCGATCTTGCCAAAACCAAGACATTTCACCTGGGCGAGATCCTGCACAACGCGTCCATCCTGCGGCTCAATATCGCCATGGGCCTGCGCTGCATCACACATGTCTCGATGTCGACGTTCCTGCCGCTGCTGCTCGTGACGAGCGGCTATTCGGGACTCCTCTCGGGGTCCCTGCTGACCCTGTTCCTCGTGGGCTGCACGGTTGGCGGACTCACGGGCGGCTATCTCGGCGACCGCTTCGCACACAAGCGCATCATCATCGCTGCGCTCGCGCTTGCCATCTTCCCCACGGCTTATTTCTACCTGCATCCGGGCACAGAGCCATTGTCACTTATCGCGCTCTTCCTGTCGGGCGCCCTGCTGCTCGCCTCCCAGCCGAGTTCCCTCGTCTGGGCTCAGCGCGCCATGCCCGGCAGCGAAGGCATGGCCTCGGGCATGATGCTCGGCCTCTCCTTCGGGCTCGGCAGCTTCGGCACGGCACTCGTGGCTGCACTCGGCGACCAGATTGGACTTTCGAGCGCCCTGCTGCTTTCCTCGCTGACCCTGCCGCTGGCTGCCATCTGCGCGGTCTTCGCGCCCTTCCCGAAAGAAAAAGCGTAATGCCTTGCTCAGTCTGCCCGATTGCAGCAGAGTCCGATGACAGCTTCTTCAAGTACCTCTTCACCGGCCTGTCCCGTCTTGAGATAGTAATCGGCATCGATGAGCTGCAGCATGGCCTTCTTCAGGACGGCCTCCGGGAACTGCATGGCGGCGCGTCCGAGGCGCTCGGCGATGAACGGATTGAGTTCCAGTGGCTTTGCCAGTGCCTTGCCTCGCACGCCCTGCTGCTGCAGGATGCGGGCCTGCCAGAGCTGGCGCACATGACGCGTCAGGAGGCTCAGGATGACCGTGAAATAAATGCCGTCTGCCAGCTGGCGGTGCAGGATCAGCAGTGCTTTCTTCGCATCGCGCGCACTGATGGCATCGAGCAGCGCAAAGACGGACACCTCGGGAACGCCCGCGAACACTTCCACGAGCTCGGCCTTCGTAATGCGGCGGTCCCGGCTGAACATAGCCAGCTTGTCAAACTCCTTGTCGAGATACGACAGGGAAATCTGCTGCATCATGCTGACGGCACCCGAAAAATAGACATAGGCGTCGCGGTCGAGTTCCTTGTTGAGCGCCTGCAGCTTGCCCTGCAGCCATTCGTTGATGGTCCAGGGTCGCAGGGGCTCGGCCTCCAGCAGCTGACCGTTCTTTTCCACGAGCTTGGTCAGCTTGCGCCGCTTGTCCACATTGTAATTCACCACGAAGATGACATAGCTGTAAGGAGGCATGTCCGCCAGGACCTGCATGATGCCCGACAGTCGCTTGTCCCTGTCCTCCTTTTCCTTCCCTTCAGAGCCTTTTCTGCCGCTGCGAAACCATGGAACATCCTGCACGAGGATGACGTTCTGCGGTGCAAAAAACGGCGCCTGTTCAATACTGCCAGCCAAAACAGCCGGATCCACATCACCCTGGAATTTCTGCAAACCGTCCTGCCGTTCCTGCACCGTCTGGAACAGGCCGCCGAGCAGAGCTTCCAGGGCTTTTTCGATATAATAGTGTTCCTCTCCGGCCAGGAGGTAGATGTGGCGCAGGCCATCTTTTCTGAGACGCACCATGAATTCACCGTATTTCATCGCTGCATATTTTCCTTTCTCGTTATCCGTACAGCACATTCGCTAAAAAAATTATATCATACCAAACAAACACTCAGACATTCTGCACATCCTGACGCGGCAAAGCCCGCACGAAGCGGCTCATCTGACGCTCATGCCCGTACTGATGCTGGCACCAGGAGAGGAACAGCCGCTTGCGCGGGCGCGTGATGGCCACGTAAAAAAGGCGTGCTTCCTCCGCGAGCCTACCCGTGCGCTCGGCCTGCAGCCCCGGGAACGTGCCCTCCTGCAGCCCGGCCAGGAAGACGTAATCAAATTCCGTGCCCTTGGCCTGATGAACGGTGATGATGGGAATCTCCACCTTTTTCGAGCGCAAATCGAGATCCGTCGTCGTAAGGCTCGCCTCACTCAGGAAGCGCAGCAGTGCATCGAGCGGGCGCACCTCTTCATCGTCGGCATCGTGTGCGCGGCGGTAGAGCTCCCGCAGATTCTCGAGACGCGGCAGCTCACCGCGCTCACGGTAGTAAAGATCCATGCCCATTTCCACCACAATCTTGCCGATGAGCTGGTACGGGCGCAGCTCCCCAGAAGACCGGCGAAAGGTTTCCAGCTTGGCAGCCAGCGTATCGAACTTCTCCTGCCATCTGGCCATGTACCGCCGGCGATCCCATTCATGCGGCGCAATGGCCTTGTGCCAGGCATACAGAAGGATATCCGCCGTGGCCTCCACATCGGCCAGCGCATCGTGACTCGGCTTATGGGCCACACCGCAGTAATCGCTCAGAAAATCCAGCTTGTGATTCGGAAGGCCGGGATAAAAGCGCCGGAAGATATCGAGCGTATCGTAATAGCGGCGATAAGAAAGCGGCGGCAGCTGCAAACGGCTCAGATGGCTGCCGAGGATGCGGAGGTCATACGTCACATTGTGACCGACGATGACCGAGCCTTCGGCAAACGCGCAGAAATCCTTCAGCACATCCTCAGGCCGGCTTCCATGCTGCTGCAGCCACTCGTCTGAGATCCCGTGAACCGCCTCGCTTTCCCCGACGGAACGCGTCGGCAGCAGGAAGCGCTTGAACGTCTCTTTGACGGAACCGTCGCGCCCCAGGCGCAGGCCGGCAATCTCAATGATCTCGTCGCGTGTCACATCGACACCTGTGGCCTCAACATCAAAGACGACGACATTCTCCTCCGCCATAGCCCTGCCCAAAACGGCAAAAAAATCTCCCGTGCGGCGCGCATCCTCATCGAGGAAATCCGTCAGGCGCAGGCCGGCCTCGCGATAGCGCTGCGAGGAGATCTCCCGGATGGCGGCCGGGCCGATGCCGCGGCCGAAGCGGTTCAGCAGGCGCACAAAACTCGCGATATCATGCGGGTTCACGATGAGTTTCAGGAAAGCCAGCACATCCTTGACTTCCTGACGCCGGAAGAATTTCATCTCGTCGATGAGCATGAACGGCAGCCGTTCCCCGGGCGGCAGCTGACGCCCGAGACTAAGGAACTGTCCGGAAAGGGCCTTGTTGTACGAATTGCTGCGCGTCAAGATGCAAACCTTGTCGTATGCTTCGGAAGGCAGCTGCTGGATAGTATAGTAGATCCACTGGGCTTCGTCGGTAAAGTCCATGGCCCCCTTGAGCACAATGGCAGCCCCGTGTTCGCGGCTCACGGCCTCGAGTCCCTGCGGATAAAAGGCCGCCACGCGCTCGGGAAAGAGGTGCTGCAGCCAGGCAAAGGACGCATTGAGCAGGACCTGCGTGCTGCGGTAATTCTCGCGCAGGCTGATGCGCCGCGGATGCCAATTCTCTATGAAGCGGCGCAGCACCACCTCAGGATGCGAGCCTCGCCATTCGTAGATGGTCTGGAAGTAATCGCCGCAGAGCAGCAGCCTGCTGCTGCCGAAGATATGCGACAGGATATCGTATTCAAGCTCGCTCGTATCCTGCACTTCATCGATATGGATGTAGGCAAAGCGCCGGGTCCACTTGATGGCAATCGACGGCTGCTCCAGGAGGACCTTGGCCTGCACGATGAGATCCGTGAAATCGAGGCCGTGGACATCGTGCAGCCGCCGGTCGTAAGATGCCGTCCAGCAGGGCCCCTTTTCCTGCCAGGCATCGTAGAACGTTCGGTCAAACTGGTAGCGCCCATCGACGGCCAGGGCCTGCACCGTCTTCGGCTGCTCCCCGGTCAGGCGCCGCAGAGTCTGACGGTAGTCCTCTTCAGCATCATCCGTGTACAGCTCATAGCGCGCTCGCCACTCCTTGAGCTGGGAGGCCAGCTGCTGCAGAGCCCGCAGCGGATAATCCCCCGCGATGTCCCGCAGCAGGGCCTGACAGTCCGCCTCATCAAAGATCGTGAAATCAGCAAAGAGATCCGAGTGGCGCTTGGCTTCGGTCTTGATGATATCGTAACAGAAGCTGTGAAACGTCTTGATGAGGACGCGTGCCCCTGCATCGCCCGCCTGTTTTTTAATGCGTTCCTGCATCTCACGGCAGGCCTTGTTCGTGAACGTCAGGCAGAGGATCTCTTCCGGCATGGCCCGGTTCTCTGCCAGGATGTGCTCGATGCGGCAGGCCAGCGTATTCGTCTTGCCGGTGCCGGCCGGCGCCAGCATCAGGATATTGTGCTCGAGGTCTGCCGCGACCTGCTTCTGTTGTTCATTGAGTTCCATACCGGACCTCCTTTCTTCATCATGAAACCGGACCTGTCTGCTGATAAAGGACGGACTGCTCAAGTCTTGCCGTCAGGCTTTGTTCACGGTACGTCGAGATGCGCAGCCTGCGTCCATCTGTGGCAAAGACGACCGCACCGTCGCGGTCCGTCCGCAGGATTTTGACCTCATGCTGCTGCAGGCGTGCCACGACCTCCGCATGCGGATGGCCGAAACTGTTGTCGCGCCCGGCGCAGATGACACCATAAGCAGGGTGCGCCGCCTGCAGGAAAGCCTCTGAGGTGGAGGTCCGCGAACCGTGATGAGCAACCTTCAGCACGGTCGCCCGTACATCGGCACCGCACGCGAGGAGGCCGGCCTCGCCTTCTGCCGTCAAATCGCCCGTAATCAGGAAACTCGCATCGCCATAGCGCAGACGGTAGACATTCGAGGCTTCATTGCCGCGCTTATCTCCTTCCTCCGCGGCCTGAGGCGCATGCAGCACCTCGATTGTGAGCCCGTCTAGCTCAAAGCGCTGCCCGCGTGTCACCGGCTGCAGCCTGCTGAGCACGGGATCGTTATCCCCCAGACGCATGCTCCTAGCATAGGCGTCCCGCCCCTCGCCGGCCGTGTAGACAGCGCCGACGGGCAGGGCGTGCAGGATGGCCCCGCAGCCCTGCGCGTGATCTTCATGGGCGTGCGTCAGGAATACAGCCTCGAGGCGGCGCACGCCATAGTGACGCAGATAGGGCAGCGTGACGCGCTCGCCGATGTCGAAACTGCCCATGCGCTTGCCGCCGGCATCAAAGAGGACAGCCTTGCCCGAAGGCGTCATGACGAGTGCGGCATCGCCCTGCCCGGCATCGATGAAATGCACCGTAAGCTCCCTGGATGCCATACAATGACCGATTGCCAGGAAAGTGCCAAGCCCCAGCAGCAACAGGCCTGCTGCCAGGGACTCACGGCGTAGAAACGCCGCCAGCTGCCCCCGCCATTCAGCTGACAGGGCCGGCAAAAACAGGAGCAGATAAAAAAGCAGGACGGCCCAGAAGGGAAAGGCCGGGACCACCGCCACGCTGAAGGGCAGCGCAGCCAGCCAGCGCGTCATCTCAGAAGCAAGGCCCAGCAGCAAGCTGCAGCCGGCGAAAAGCATCCCGCCGGCAGTTGGCAGCAGCAGGGCTACGAGCCCGGACAACAGCCCCAGGAGAATCAGCACATCGAGCAGCGGTGTGACCACGAGATTGGCCAGCAGTGCCACGATGGACACGCGCTGGAAATACCAGGCCAGTACGGGCAGCGTCGCCAGCTGTGCAGCCAGCGTGATGGAAAGACCAAGCGAGATGGCCGCAGGTATCCTGCGTGCCCGCAGCCACCGGTGGAAAACAGGAGCCAGATACAAAAGCCCGGCTGTCGCCAGGAACGAGAGCTCGAAACTGATGTGGAAAAGCAGCAGCGGCGAATACAGCAGCATGGCCAGTCCCGTCAACAGGAGGATGTGACGGGAATCCCGCTCACGCCCCAGCGCCAGGGCCAGGAAAGTCAGTCCGCCCATGACCGCCGCACGCACGACGGGCGGCACAAAGCCAGCCAGAAGCGCATAAAAACCGATTGCCGTCGTGACGAGGACGGCGGAACACGCCATTGGCAGGCGCAGCAGCAGGCAGATGCCGGCAATGGCCGCAGCCACGAGGCTGATGTGAGACCCCGAAACGGACAGGATGTGGATGAGCCCCGTTATCGTAAACGATTCCACGAGCTCCGGGTCGAGCCCGTCATAACCGCCAAACAACAGGGCAAAGATGGCTGCTGCATCCTGCGGCGGCATGACCTGCTGCATCGCCTCGCGATAATGCTGCCGCACCCCGGCGGCAAGGCGCAGCAGAGGTGCAGACTCCTCGGCCTTGACCACGATCTTGTTCTTGCCGGTAAAGACATTGGCCGTGATGCCCTCCTCCCGGCGCAGCAGAGCCGTATCGATCTGCCCCGGATTCTGATAGCCGTGTATGAGCCGCAGTTCTCCGGCAGACTGCACGAGATCGCCGATGCGCGCCTCCGCCTCCTCACGCGTGGCTGTATGACCGTAAAGCACGACGCCGCCGGACGCCTGCTCCCACTCGCCACGGCCATGACGCACCCCTGTGACAGCGAGCGGATACGAGACGCGAAAGCCCGTCGCGTCCTGCACGGCCTTCATCTCGCCGGTCAGTCGCCCCGCTACGTTTACCGTCCTGCCGGCAAAGCGGGAAATATCATCCGCAGGCAGGATCACAGCCTGCTGCAGCCGCCCTGCACCGAGCAGGAAAAAAAGCAGCAAAAAGCAGGGCCAGGCAAGCGCCGTCTGCCGCCAGACGGCAAGAGCGGCCAGCAGCAGACTGCCGAGCAGGACCAGGAGCCAGAGGGTCCCCGTCCATCCCTGCAGTTCCGGCAGGAAGGCGAGTCCTGCCAGGATGCCGAGTGCCAGCGCTAAAAGCAGGGAAACAAAGAACCGTTCCGGATGTTGTCCATAACGCATAGCAGCCTCCGTATTGAAACGCAAGGAATGTTCCTCAAATGCAGACCTTATCCTTGAGCTTGGCAAATTTTGCCTCGCCGATGCCCTTCACCCGCTTCAGCTCTTCGATGGCCGTAAACGGGCCCTGTGTCTCACGGTACTCGATGATCCGCTTCGCCATGGCCGGGCCGATGCCAGGCAGTGTGTCGAGAAGCTTCTCGTCTGCCGTATTGATATTGACGAGTCCGGACGAAGCGGCTCCGCCCGCAGCGGCAGCCTTCGCCTGGGCAGCCCCCGGTGCAGCTCCCGAAGCGGCTCCTGAAACAGCCTGTGCCGCCAGCTGCTGACGTTCCGGCACCGTGATCTGCTGACCATCCTTCAGCACCTGCGCAAGATTGATGCTCTCACTGGCTGCCGTGGGCAGCAGGCCGCCGCAGGCCTCAACGGCTGCTGCGATGCGCGTTCCTTCAGGGACCGTCACAAGGCCCGGTTTTTGCACGGCCCCCGTCACATAGACGGTGACCTCCGCTGTCTCTGCCCTGCTGGCAGCGGGCGATGCCTGCTGCTCACCGGCCGCATCGAGCGGCACAGCCTGCTCCTGTGCATGCAGACCGTAAAAGATACCGCCGATCACAGCTGCTGCGAGCACCAGCAGCACCAGCATGGATTTCCGATACATCGGCACAAGATCGCCTCCTAACCGAAAAATCATCCCTTTCCATTTGCGTGTATACCACTACTATACCTTGACTGTCGATTTATCGCAAGATTATTTTATTTTTGTTATAGAAAGCGTCATTCCAGCCAACAAAAAAATCTCCCTCGCGGGAGATTTTCAAAGGTATGAATGTGTATCCGACCATCAGGCAGTTGCGAGGCGGAAAAAGTCCTCGACATAGCTCGTCCACCCTTGGTCGTAGATGTTTTCTTCGCCAATCTCATTCTGATAGAGTGCCAGGGCAATCATCATGAGCGAATCGGCCACATAGCCGTCGTCAGCCATGCCCATCTCGGCATAATTCTCATAAATCGGGATGACGATGCGTTTGAGCTGGGCAAAAGACATGTTGCTGATCACATCGTACATCGCTTCGCAGTACGCACGCGTATCCCGACGGTAAACCATGGGATTGCTCATGACGGAATCCTCGATTCCGCGAATCTTGCTGAGTGCAATCATTTTAATTTTTGTTACAAGCATATCTTTTGTATACATACGTCATTCCTCCATCCATGGATATATAGTAGCACATGTTTACATGTAAAGCAAGTTGTATGCATGTATACTTGTAACTATGTTTATTGAATTGCGCGATTTTTTATAACCTGTATACAAAATACGTACAGGCAGTCAAAAAGGGGACAGGCAGAAGAACGCTGCCTGTCCCCAAAATGATGGTTTCTTTCCAATAATATTACGCGCAATATCGTGCGGCGTCAGATGGCATAGAAATTGACGAGTTTGGCATCGAAGATCCCGTCGAGTGCCTTGACCGTCTCGAGGAGTGCGGGCGGGATATCGTTGTCGACCGTGAGCACCATGAGATTCTTGCCCTCTTCCTCTGTCGTGCCGACCTGCATGGCCGAGATATTGACGCCATTGCCGCCGAGCAGCGTACCGACCGTGCCGATGACGCCCGGGCGGTTGATATGCGGGCAGACGAGGATGCGAGCATGTGGATCGACATCGACGCGGAAATTGTTGATGCGGACGATGCGGCCCTTCTTGCCGAACAGCGTGCCCTGTACGGAAAGCTCGCGGCCGCCGGCCTGCACCGTGACCGTGATGAGATTCGTGAAGTTATCGGCCTCGGCTTCCTTCTCCTTGCGCTCGGAAACCTTGATGCCGCGTTCCTTGGCAAGGCCCGGTGCATTGACGTAATTGACCTCGTTCTCCATGACCGGATTCAGGATACCCTTGATGACGGCCGTCGTCAGGAGGCCCGTGTTGACTTCCGTGATCTCACCATTGTACGTGACTTCGACCTTCTCAATGGGGCCTTCCGCCAGGCCAACCACGGTACCGCCGAGGCGCTCTGCCAGCGTGAGATACGGCGCGATGACGCGCATGACCTGCGGGGAGACCGGCGCCATGTTGACGGCCGTCGCCACCGGCTCACCGTGAAGCGCAGCGATGATGCCCTTGGCCACATCAACTGAGACACCGATCTGTGCTTCAACCGTCGAAGCGCCGAGATGCGGTGTCAATACAATATTCGGAGCCGTGAGCAGCGGATTGCCCTTCTCAGCCGGCGGCTCACTCGTATAAACATCGATGGCCGCAGCCGTGACGATGCCCTGCTTGAGCGCCTCCGCGAGATCAGCCTCGTCGATGATACCGCCGCGTGCACAGTTGACGAGGCGCACGCCCTTCTTCATCTTCTTCATCTGATCCATGGCGATCATGCCCTTCGTGTCCTTCGTCAGCGGCATATGCACCGTGATGAAGTCCGCGTTCTCGATGACCGCATCGAACGTCGCGACTTTGACGCCGAGGGCCTGCGCACGCTCTTCATTAATATAAGGATCGTAGGCGATGACGTTCATGTCAAAGGCCATCGCGCGCTTGGCCACGCCGGAACCGATGCGGCCCATGCCGATGACACCGAGCGTCTTGCCACGCAGTTCGACACCGACGTATTTCTTGCGGTTCCACTCGCCCTTGTGCATCGTCTCATTGGCAATCGGGATGTTGCGGGACATGGAGAGCATCATGGCCATCGTGTGCTCCGTGGCAGCGATGGTGTTGCCGCCGGGGGAATTGATGACAATGATGCCCTTGGCCGTGGCGGCCGGGATATCGATATTGTCGACGCCGACGCCGGCACGGCCGATGATCTTGAGCTTCGTCGCACGGGCAATGACCTCAGCCGTTACCTTCGATGCCGAACGCACGATGAGTGCATCAAAATCCGGGATGATCTCCAGGAGCTCCTCTGCCGGCAGTTTATCCTTGACGACAACCTCAAACTCCTTCTGCAAAAGCTCAATGCCTTTCGGCGAAATACCATCTGCTGCTAAAACCTTCATCTTGCTCGCTCCTCTTTATCCTATTCCACAAACAGATCTTGCGCATTCTACGCTGCACGCGGCACCGCCTGGAACTGCGCCAACAAAAAAACGCTTCGTCCCGCAATTGGGACGAAACGCTCTGTTCCGTGGTGCCACCCAAGTGATGCCAGAGGCATCTCTCTCGGCGCGATATCGGGCGCAACCGTCTGACTTTCATCAGCCGCTCCAAGGCGGAACCTCCGGAATCCCTGCCAGCTCACACCAGCCGCTGGCTCTCTTTCAGGAATCACCCTTCGGCTTCCTCTTCCTCGCGTTGCCTATTTATGTGCATACGTGTATTATAAATCATCCACTTTCAGCCGTCAAGTGTGTTCTCACAAAAAACATGTTTAATTTTTCCGCTTGCTTTTCTTTTTTTTTCGCGTTAGAATATAACAAAACGCCGCGTGTCCACATCATACGGACATCTACTCGGACACAAGTAAAACAAGTCACATAACGGCATGCGTTTTTCATGTCACCAGTACAAACAGGAGGTTATCCCATGGAAGCAGATCGCGTTTACAATTTTAACCCCGGCCCGGCTACCCTGCCGCTCGAAGTCCTCAAGGAAGCACAGGCGGAATTCCTGAACTTCAACCACAGCGGCATGTCGATCCTCGAGATCAGCCATCGTGCCCCGCAGTACGCAGCCGTACACGAAAAGGCCAAACAGGACATCAAGGAGCTCATGGGGCTCGGCGACGATTACGAGGTCCTGTTCTGCCAGGGCGGTGCCAGCCAGCAATTCGCCATGATTCCGCTGAACTACGCCACGAAGGAACATCCGGGCACTTACGTCCTCTCCGGCAGCTTCGCCGAAAAGGCCTATAAAGAAGCAGAGCACCTCGGCATCGGCACGATCGCAGCTTCCAGCAAAGAAGGCGGCTACAAACACATCCCGACGCAGGAAGAGCTCAAAATCGATCCGCAGTCTGCCTACGTCCACCTCTGTTACAACAACACGATCTACGGCACGGAATATCACTACATCCCGGAGACAAACGGCGTGCCGCTCTTTGCCGACATGTCCTCGGACATGCTCTCGCGCCCGGTGGATTTCCACAAATTCGATTTCATCTATGCCGGCGTCCAGAAGAACCTTGGCCCAGCTGGTGTCGTGCTCGTTGTCGCCAAGAAGAGCCTGCTCGAGAAGAGCCCGGAGGCCCTGCCGACGATGTTCCGCTATGACACGTTCTACAAGAAGGACTCCCTCTATAACACGCCGCCGGCTTTCTGCATCTACATGGTCGGCAAGGTCGCTGCCTGGATCAAGGCACAGGGCGGCCTCGAAGAGATGGCACGCCGCAATGAGCGCAAGGCCAAGGTCGTCTACAATGCCATCGATAATTCCAACGGCTTCTACCGTGGCCATGCCGAGAAGGACAGCCGTTCCTTTATGAACGTCACGTTCCGTCTGCCGAGCGAAGAACTCGAGAAGAAATTCGTCGCCGAGGCGCTGACACACAAGCTCAGCGGCGTCAAGGGCCACCGCAGCGTCGGCGGCATGCGCGCCTCCATCTACAACGCGATGCCGTATGAGGGTGCCGTTGCCCTTGCCGAGTTCATGGATAAGTTCCGCAAGGAAAATGCCTGATCATCCTGGATTCATGCATCAAAAAGCCGTTGTCCCAGCATCATCATGCTGGGACAACGGCTTTTCCTGTCAGAGCAGCCGGCATGGTATAATAGAGACAGAACTACGGATGGAAAGGATGGGCCATATGGATTTATTCGCACGTCACAAGGAACTCTTGAATCTAATCAGCCAGAAAAAACGCATCACGGTCACCGAACTCTCCGAGGCGCTCGCCGTCTCAGAAGTCACGATCCGCAAGGATCTCAACCGCCTTGCACATCAGGGATACCTGCGGCGCGAACACGGCTATGCCGTCCTGCTCGAAAGCGCCGATGTCGCCAATCACCTGTCCTTCAACCACGAGCGCAAGGCTGCCATAGCCCGCCTGGCAGCTGCCTCCGTCTGCGACGGCGAAACCGTCATGATCGAATCGGGCGGCTGCTGCTCCCTGCTCGCCGAAGAGCTCGTCAAGACGCACCGACACATCACGATCATCACAAATTCCGCCTTCATCGCCGCTTATATCCGGCGTCAGAACGACGCTCACATCATCCTGCTCGGCGGCGAATACCAGCACGATTCCCAGGTCGTCGTCGGCCCCATGCTCCGGCGCTGCGTCGAAGGGCTCAAGGTCGACAAGATCTTCATCGGCACGGACGGGCGCGATGACACGGGCTTCATGACAAACGACGCGGCCCGCGCCAAAGCGACGCAGACCATGGCCGCCCACGCCCGAAACATCCTGATCCTGACGGAAGCGGCAAAGTTTCATCAAGAAGGCCGCATTCCGCTCGTATCATACGCAGACATCGCCATGATTTACACCGATGACGGACTTACAGCCAGCGAGCAGGAGGAAATGCGCGAACGAAACGTCCCGCTCACCCTGGCACACTGCCGCTGAACAGGGAATGCGCGGCAATCCGTACAACAACTGAACATCAATCGAAAACCATCATGTGCTGACGCGCGCGGGCATGCCGCGCTGGCTGTGCATGATGGTTTTGTTCTGATACATCCTGCGGTCCGTCTCCGAGATGATGGTGTCGATATCGTCAAAGGGCGAGGTGCGGACGACGCAGCCCAGAGCAATGCTGATGCCCTCTGCATTATACCGGCGGCGAATGTCGCGCAGGATGCATGCTGCCTGTTTTTCACTGACATGCGGGATGATGAGCAGGAATTCATCTCCGCCCATGCGGAATACGTGATCTGTACCGGACACCTCCGCGAGCAGGGCCGCTGACCGGCGAATCAGCTGATCTCCCGCTTCGTGCCCCTTCGTATCGTTCTCCTTCTTGAGGCCATTGATGTCGCCAAAGATGAAGGCAAACGGGAACCCCGCCGGCAGTCCATGGATGTATGTGAGCAGGGCCCGGCGGTTGCGCACGCCGGTCAGCTGATCGATGGTGCCAAGCTCCTCGAGGCGCTTGATCGTATCGCGGTTGCGCAGCATGATGGCGAGGAAGCTCGTCAACGAACTCAGCAGGAACGTCGCAGAAGAAAAGGATGCTGAAGCCGGATTGACTACCTCGGTAAAGCCCAGGGAACGGCCCGACTGAATCAGATGGCCGGAAACAAGGCTCCGGACACTGTGCAGCATCGGGTGGAGTCCCGGATGGCGCTGCAGGAACGGAGCCGTATCGTTGAGGATCAGCATGTGGTTATGCTCAAAATGCTCATACAGCGGCCGCAGCTGAGCGCGCGGAATGTCCTGGAGGTTGGCGAGCAGGGATGGCAGCGCATCCCGGCGCCATTCGTACGTCCCGCTGACCGTGGCACCGTCGTGTTCCTCAAAGATCAGCACGCGCTCTGCCTGGAGCGTCTCGCCGATCTTGGCCAGCATCTTGCGGATACCCTCCTCAGGATCGCTTTCCTTCATGCCGAGCGCGATGATGTCATTAATGACTTCCTCACGCATCAGCATGTTCTTCTTCTCGGCTTCGTAGTCCAGGTACTGATGGAGATCTGCCGATGCCGAAAAACGCACATTGCGCCCCTGCCATGGCACGAGGGTATCGTGCTGCAGGACCATGCCGCCCGTATGGCTGAAGGAATGCGTCCATGTGTAGATCTTCTGCCGGCAGAGCAGGTGATTCGTACAGGCGTGACATGGTGCATTGCTGCCCGTTATCACCTCGTAGCACTTCTTACCTTCAAGCGGATAGTCGTCCGGCAGATCGAGTGCCTTGCGCATGGCCGGATTGATGTAGAGCAGGTCATACGTCTCTATGTCCGCCATAAAGACGCGCTCCTGCCAATCATCAAACTTCTCCCGTTCAAAGACGACTGGATTCTTCATGCCAGTGCCACCGCCCCGGCATTGCTGCTCCTGATCGTGCAGGCGATCGGAGAGCAGCATCAAAAGCTCATCGAAATCCTGTGTCTCCGCCGACCGCACCTGTGACCAGCACAGCGAAAGCGTGCAGCTGTGGCCATCCAAGGTCGTAAGCGCATGAACGCTTTGTGCCAGCTTCTCCATGCGCTGTTCGAGATTCTTGACGTACAGCGACCGCCCAAAGCAGCAGAAAAAGCCGTTGCCCACATGCGTGACGATGCCCGACAGCGGATTGCAGCGCAGGATGCAGTCGCGCACAGCCTGCAGAGCCTTGCGCCGGACAGCATGCCCGTAGTGCTTGACAATCCAGTTCATCTCAGGCACATGCAGCAGGCAGGCCGTGTACTCCGCGCCGAACTGGCGATAGCGGTCCTCGTATTCCAGTCCGGTCATCAGCATGCCGCGAAAACCGAAGAGACCAGTATCGCGGTCCAGGATGCCCAGCTTCTTCTCCTCCTGGTCGCGGCTGGAATTGCTGCAATCCGTGAAATAGCCGATGATGCCGGTGATCTTCCGCCCGGTGTAAAGCGGAAACCCCGTCACGGCAATGCGGCGCGGCACTCCCTTGAAAAGCGAAGTCGTCAGCAGGCGGTGATAGGAGGCACCCTGCTGCAGAATCCTGCAGTCAGCCGCCACGATCTCATCGGGCCGCATATCCCAGCCAAAATCCTCATCCCTCCTGCCGATGATTTCCGCCGCATCCCGAAGTCCGAAATACGAAAGAAATGCCTGATTGACGCCACGGTAACGGCGCTGCTCATCCTTCCAGAAAATGGGGTCCGGTGCAAAATCCATGACAGACTGCCAGAGGGCCGGCAGCTCTGCCGGTGCCGGCTGTTCCTCACACACCGTCAGCCCCTGAGAATGCACGAACTTCGGCAGCAGATCACGAAGATCCTCCTGGCGTCCCCAGATGTCATCCCGCACACAGAGCAGGATATCGTGCGTTCCCCGCAGATGAACGGTCACAGCATCAAAGACCATCCACTTATAGTTGCCGTCAGCTTCCCGGATCCGGAACATCCCGATGACTTCCGAGCGCTCGGAACGGCTGGAACGCTGCAAGAGCGCATGCGGCTCCAAGAAGGCCAGGAAGCGGGAACGGTCCTCCGGATGCACATAGTGATTCGCATAGCGGTGCACGATTCTCGGGATGGCCTTGATGCGCTGGCCTGCATGCATCAGGGAATTCATGCTCTCGATGACATGCAGCTCACCGCGGGCCATATCAAAGAAATAGACGCCATCGTAAATGAGCATCAGATTCCGGAAAATATCATCGTACTGGCGGAACGACGTCATATCCTGGTCGTACGTGATGTTGTAGATATGCGCGCGGCAGAGAATCTGATTGCCAATGGATGCGACCTTCCGGACGCGAATCTTGAAATACTGGCCGTTATCCACATACGTCATGTTCTCTTCCTTTCCGCTGGCCGCAACCTTGCTCAGAAAGGCCTGATACTTTTTCCAGAACGGGCTTTCCGCCGTCAGCCGCTCATGCACGGCGTGCTCCCCTTTGTCCATGGTCGCCCGGACGACATTCCGGTATGCCTCGTTCTCACTCAGGACGACGACCTGTCTGCCATCGTAGCAGAAGAGCGCCACGGGCATATCCGTGATGAGATTGACCATGCCCAGTACATCGTAGGCCCGCTCCTCCTCAATGGTTTCTGTCCTGAGAGGAAAGCGCCGGCAATGCTCGGCGCAGGCTTCATAAGGAAGCGGGCGCCCGTAATAGAAGCCTTGAATCTTCTCGCAGCCGATTTCCCGCAGGAATTCGACCTGCTCCCTGGTTTCTGCCCCTTCCGCCAGCACATGGATGCCGAGCGTCTTGGCCATCAGCACGATGGAACGAATGATTTTCCGGCTCTCTTCATTGAAATCGCGCAGCAGTCCCTGATCGATCTTGAGTTCATCGAAATGATACTTCTGCAGGACATTGAGCGAAGAATACGCACTGCCGAAATCATCGAGCCAGACCTGATAGCCCGCTTCCCGGAACTGACGGAGTTTCTTCACGAGAACATCGTGTTCCTGGACAAGGGCTGATTCCGTGACCTCCAGCCTGAGATAATACCGCGGGATGTGGAAGCGGGCGACGACCTCCTCCACGACAGGCAGCGGATCCATCAAGAGAAAATCATAGCGCGACAAATTGACGGAAACCGGTACCATGGGCAGATTGTTCTGAAGCTGATAGCGCAGCAGGCGCCCCACCTCCTGCAGCATATACGTATCGAGCTTGTAGATGAGACGCGTATCCTCGAGTACGGGGATGAACAAGCCCGGCGAGAACACGCCCCGGCCCGGCGACTCCCAGCGCGCGAGTGCCTCATAGCCGCACAGCTCGCCCGTCAGCGCGCGCACGACGGGCTGCAGATAAACCTTGATATGGCCGTCCCGTATTGCCCGGTCGAGATTATCGATGATATAGGCCCGGTCCATGACCTCCCGGCGCATGTCCTCATGGTAGACGGCACAGCAGCGCGTCGCATCCCGCTTGATGCTGTCACAGGCCAGTTTGGCCATGTCGAAGGACGTGCTGGCCAGTGACGGCAGGGCCTCCTCTCCCATGAACAGACAGATCCCTGCCTTCATCACAATGCTCGGATTATGAATCAGATGATCCGCCTTATGACAAAGATCTTCTATCTTTTTTTCGAGTCCTTCCTGCGGTGCAAACAGGGCAAAATTATCCCCGGAAAGACGGCTCAGGCAGGATGAAGCGAACTCCGTCCTGAGCAGTCCTGCAATGGATTTGAGCAGACGATCGCCTTCATAAATGCCATGCATCTCATTGAAAAGCTTGAAATTCGTCAGATTCAGGTAGACAGAAGCATAAGCAGGATACGGCCCCGCACTGCTTCCGGCCAATTCCTGTATCCGCTGATAAAAAGCATGCATGTTGAGGAGTCCCGTCACCGGATCGAGCTCGCCATCGAGCTCCCTGCCCTCGCGATTGAGTAGGTTTACGAGCCAGACCTTGCCGATTTCCGGAAATTCCGCCTCCCGGCAGCAGCCCTCCACATAGCGGCTTTGTCCCTTGCGTGTATAATAGCGGAAGGTCAGATATCCATAGGAAAACAACTGGTCGCCGTGGCGGCTGTTCATCCTCGTGCGCAGCGGTACATAATCCTCACGATCCATCATGCCCGAGAATTTGCCGCCCGTCATGTAATAAAATTCCTCTTCATTCGCACACTGATAAAGGGCGAGAATCTCCGAGTTGACAAAGAGAATCTGCTCATCGCGGTCCTGACGCAGGAGACAGAGCCCTCCGGCCAGCTGGTCATAATACTGATGCAGTTTTTTCTGTAACGGTTCTGTGTCCATCCTGAGCACAACTCCTTCTCTATGGCCAAAATCGCTGAGGTTGATGCGACGATTGCGATGATATGGATATGGAAAATACTATTTTTTAATTCGAATGCATGAAGGCATTTTCCTGTCTTGACAAAAAATTTATCGTCATTCCATGAAAAAACAGCCAGAGACAAATCTCTGACTGCTTTTGATCATGCAAGAAAGTGGCTCAACGCGCGAAATAATTGACTTCCTGCTTCGCAGAATGCTGGATATCCGCCTCAAACATGCGGTTCCAGGGAAAACGCACGTCAATCTCGGCCAGCGAATCAAACGGCGGCAGATTGTCTTCGACAAAGCGCGTCATCATGCGCGAAGAGCGGCGCGAAACGGCGTCCACCTTGGAATCCAGGCTGCCGTAAACACCGTCGCCACGCAGCCAGGTCAGCTGACGGGCGATGATGTTGCGAACATTGGCCTGATACGCCCAGTCGTCCAGATAGCGCGTAATGAGCAGCTGATCGACGGCATCGTCCTTCATGTGACGCGTGAGCATGCCCTCGCCGATGACGAAGCCCGTGCTGTTCGTCGGTGTATTCCAGCCGGCATAGGCGCGAATCTTGAAGAGCAGGCCGCGGTCGCGCAGCTCATTCATCAGGGCATTGTCCGAACCGTTCGCATAGGCGATATCGGCCACGCCGACCGGATACCCCTTCGCGACGTAATCGCTGACGATATCAGCAAAATACTTCGTGCCCTCGCGCGGCGTACCGTCGTTGTCGCGGTCATTGGCCTCACCAGTCTTGCCATTCGGATTCGTGTTGACCGTGAGGACGAGATCGGCCTTCTCCGGCGATTTGACCTGCATGCCGCCGGCGGCCGTGATGGCCGAAGCGATGGAGTCACCAATCTTCTCGTCGGAATACGACGGCACGGTGAATTCGCCGCGGCCCCAGTTATAGCGGACAAAAACGAACGGCACGTCACGGCGGATATCGTTGACGGCACGTGTCAGCATCAGCATGCCGATCTCATCGATGCCGGCCATGGCCTGGAAACGCGTCTTGCCGAGATCCTTGCCCTCAGCCGACAGATGGCGGCTCTCAAGATGCGTCTGGGAATACGGCGCATTGTCATCGCGTCCGAGCACAAAATAATTGAAGGCATTGTCGCGCGTGAGCTGAATCATCTTCTCATTGGCGGCGAAATTCTTCTCGCGGCGTCCCATCCAGTCGGCCAGGGATTTCTTGGGAATCAGTCGTCCGAGGAACTCATATTCCTTCTTTTCGCGGCGCGTCAGCCCCTCCATCTCCTCTTTGTCCTTGAGGACCGTGTAGCGGAAAATATCGGAGCCATAGTTGCGGTAATAGCCCGGTTCTTCATGGCCCGAAGCCTCGCCCGTGCGCGGCGTGCGCATGATGGAGCCGAACACGTAGAGCTGCATCTTCGGATGTTCCTTGCGGAACGACTTGAAGCGGTCGGCGCGCGCCAGCACCTCATTCTTGGAATACTCATGCTTGCGCGAGCCCACGAGGCTGCCGTACAGCATGGAGTCCGACGAAATGACTGCGGCATCGGCATCCTGGGCATTTTGCTGCAGCCAGTTCCAGAGCTCATCCGGCTTGCCGAGATCATCGCGGCTGCCGAGCATATCATCGGGCGGCACGACCACCTCATAGCCCAGCTTCTCGACGACCTCCGCCGTCTGCTTATCCGAGATTGGCCGGTTGTCGTGCGGAATATAAAGGATCTTCTCTACTTTATTCTCTGTCTTGTGGTGCGCCGAAACCGTTGGCACGGCCATCAGCAGTGTGCACAGGACAGCCATGAGCATGATGATGCGCTTGCTCAAAGAATCGCTCCCTTCTCTTTTTCTCTCTGCATATCTCTATCTTGCGAAACTCATCTTTCTTCATTCGCCTCACTGGGCAGATGCATCCATTTCTGACGTGCTGTCAGCTCCATCCTCACCAGACGTGCTGGTATCCGAAGTCAGCACGGCAAGCAGCGCCTGCTTGACATCATCGGGCACATTGAGCTTCGTATCGAATTCCACGCCGCCCTCTTTCGGCGTGGCTCCCTCGATCTCGATCATATCGATCAGCCGGTGCCCCTGATACTCCGTCTTGCCGAAGTCCGAGGCTGCCAGGGCCTTGCTGTAATCCACGCGGACCGTATTGTGATGAACGGTGACCGGCAGATTATCGGGCATCTCCATATGGCCGACGAGTCGCTCTGCCATGGAAAGGGAAATGCGCGAGAACACCCAGGACATCAGCCCGTGATTCGGGATATTCTTGCTGCGTACCCGGTAAACAGCATACGAGCTGTCACCCTGATGCACGAATTCCTTAATCTCCCCCGACACTTCGACGGGACCGACTTTTTTCGTGTTGGCCGTGATATCGAGGCGCCCGTTCTCATGGGACTTGATCGTGACTTCCGTCACCGCGCCATCATCCGTCATCTGCTTCGCAATGGCGTCATTGATGACATCATCCGGCACAAAGAGCTTGCCCTGACTGATCTCGAGCAGGGACTCCTTCGACCAGGTCTGGCGCAGCACGGAAAGCACCGGGCCGTAATCGGCCACCGCCGCCTTGACTTTCGACCAATCAACATGCTGGATTTTCTCCATCCAGTTCGCTGGCATGTCAATCATAAAAAGCACCTTCTATGTTCGTTCTCGAAAATTCTTGTCAAAAAACAACACTTCTAGCATACCACAGAATCACACAAAAAGGAACCGTGCAGCGCGCATCGGTTCCTCTCTCATGGAAATATAATGTAAAAATCAGGCAGTCATGCTCAGAAGCGGATGGTATGTCCCGGATCCTGCCGCGTACGTGCGACATAGGCCACGAAATCCGCTTCAGAAAGCGGTTTTGAGAAGTAATATCCCTGCAGGATGCTGCAGCCAAGCCGCGTGAGCTCGCGTGCCATCTCCTGCGTCTCAACGCCTTCGGCCGTAATCTGGACACCGAAGGACTGGAACCCGTCGATGATGGCCGGCAGCAGCCGGTTATGGCGGCTGAAATACGCCTGCACGAACGTCATATCGAGCTTGACATCGCTGAACGGGAAGCGCAGGACACGCATGAGATTGGAATATCCCGTGCCGAAATCATCGAGTGAGAAGACGGCATGATGAGCCTCGAGCTGCTTCATGTTAGCCTGCAGGACATTGCGATCCGCCAGAGCCGACTCCGTGATTTCGAGCTTGAGCTGGCTGAAGTCTACATGATGGCGCCTGGCAATGGCGACCAGACGTTCTGGCATGCGTTCATCGCGGCACTGGATAGGCGAAAGATTGACATTGATCCTGTCGATGCCAAGTGCCTTCGTATCCTGCTGCTCGAGGAATGCACAGACCTTCTCGAAGACCTGCTCACCAAGCTGCGTGATGCTGCCGCTGCGCTCCGCGACCTGGATGAATTCGCCGGGCGAAATCATGCCGAGCTCGGGGTCGACGATGCGGGAAAGCGCCTCCGCGCCGATGATGCGCTGCTCCTTCGTGCCATATAACGGCTGGTAATACACCTCCACCGTATTGTTCTTGATTGCCCGGTCCACGGCAGCGCGGATCTTCGCATCATGCTCGGCCTTCTGACGCTCGCGCTCATCGATGATGACGAGCTGGTTCTGCTGCTCGGCCATCTGCAGCGCCGTCGCCACGTAGTTCAGGAAGCTTTCCGGTCGTCTGACCATCAACGGACCGCGGAAAGCCACATAGCTTGCCGTGAGGTAAAGGCTGACATGCTGATCATGCCAGGGCTCCTGCAGCCGCTGGTCGAAATCGCGGCACATCTGGTCAAACGGCAGCACCTGCCGGGCAATCAGGATAAAGCGGCCTTCCTCCAGATAGGCAACAAAGCAATCCGGATGACGCGTCCGCAGGTACTCCGCAATGATGCGCAGGCCCGCATCCATCTGGCGGACGCCATACAGCCTGCGATTCTCCGAGAAATCGTTCAGAACCAGCGCGAACACGGAAAAATCGCCATGTTTCCCGAATTCCTGCAGCAATGAAAGCACCGCCGACTGATTCAGAAGTCCCGTTTTGCGTTCCGTATAAAGATCCGGGTTCTGAAAGGCCAGATACATGACAAGAATCGAAAGCATGTAGAAGGAATCCATGACGAGGTACATCGGATACACCATGCGCGCAACATCCCCGACGATCAGGATGAGGCAGCCGCCGAGCAGAGCCAGCTTCTCCATGTTGCCCAGTACCTTGCGTCCCACGGCAGCCAGGATGAGACAGATGGAAAAGAGCAGATACGAATAAGCATTCGCGTAGAGGACGAGGCGGTAAAAGCGCCCGATATGATAGCCGCTGTCGTTGATGGAATAAACGAGCCCCGACCAGGGCGACGTCAGAATAAGCAGCAGCGAGATCTCAACGACCGTCCAGACAAGGAAACGCGGCATGCGTATGGACGGTGACCGCTCCTGCACAAGTGACTCGACGTAACAATAGAAAACAAAATCCCGACATACGAATCCCACAAAGAACGCAAGATCACAGGTGTTGAGCAGCCATAGGGGAATTCCCTCATAAGCCGTATTGAGCTGACAAGAAAGCACGTTGAATACCACCGTAAAAAACTCCGCCACCAGCAGCCGGCGGAACATCACGTTGCGGCGAATCGGCAGAACAGTCTTGAAAAATGAAAATAAAAACAAGATTCCGAGTACGGCCAGCGTCGCCCAAACAAATTCATAATGATATTGCATGCTTCTACCTCATAGCCATAAATGCATCTATCTGCTAATAATTTTTCTTGTTAATATATCGTACCATAAATATCATTTAGAATATCACGCCTTTACCATGTTCGCGTCGGGTGAAATTCGCCAAATTGCGTCGGTCGA
>NZ_QRQA01000019.1:0-43506 GCF_003475755.1 Mitsuokella sp. AF33-22
ACCGACGCAATTTGGCGAATTTCACCCGACGCGAACAACCGCCAAGGAAATTGGCAATCCAAGGCATTCCTGCCTCGTCCATTTTGCGGCACTCATTGAGTACATAATCGGCATGATAGCCTTTGTTCATACGGTCGAGCAGTTTATCGTCGCCGCTTTCCACACCGAAGTAGAAATAGTTATAGCCAGCATCCTTGAGCTGCCGCACCTGCTCCACGGTCTTGTTTTTCAGGTTGTCCACCCGTGCGTAGCCACCGATGGACTTCACTTGGGGCAGATAATGGTAAATCATCTCGGCGATTTTCAGCAAGTCCTCTGTCTTTCGGATAAAAGGATCTGCCCCCTGCAAATAAATCCGGTCAAAGCTCCACCCCGAATAAGCCAGTTCCTTGATATCCGCCTCGATTTCCTCCATCGGCGACAGGGAAAAGGGACTGTCCTTGTAAAAGGTGCAAAACTTGCAGCTCCCATGACTGCATCCCGATGTAATCTGCAAAAATGCATCATTGGCCTCATAAGGAGGCCGGTTGATGCCACTGGAAAAATGCATATCAATAACCTCCTATTTTTCATCGAAAAACTCAATAATTTCCCCGGCTTTTCCCTCCACAAAGGCAATACGAAGGGGATAAGGCGTTTCACATGGCACAACGATATCTTTGGGAGGCATGATGATTTTCAGCCCTTCCTTGGCACAGGCCGCCATGCACTCGTCCACTTGATTGGTAGCCAGAGCGATGTGGTCAACCTGGCCGGGCTTGCGACCGGGTTCGGCATTGGCAAACAGCTCAATCACACCGCTCCCCGTGTCAAGCATTGCGCCGGCTTCAACGCCCTCGCCCCAACTCCTTAGTCTCTTCATACCCAACACGTCACAATAAAACGTGATGACATCGTCCATTTCCGCCTTGCCACAGCAACGCAAGGCCGCATGGTGCAATCCCTTCAGCAAACTCATCGACAGCCACTCCCCATAAACTACTCAACAACTATATTCCGACATTTCTTGCGAGGCTTGCTGTGAGGATAACCTCCCGCATGGTAGCCTAATGTCACAAATGCCTTTGCCTCCATCGTGTCCGGCACGCCCCATTCCTGCATAAACGCCTTTCCTTCCGGCAGGGCAAAGGTTTCCTCGGCGCGGGAAACGATGCAGGAATCAACGCCCAGCGCATGAGCCGCCAAAATCATATTCTCCGCTATACAGAAAGCATCCGCCACATTGAAGAGAAAATCCTTCTGCCCGAAAATCACACAGACCGTGGGAGCATCGTAAAAGCCATTTTTGATGTTCGGGTCATCAATGACCGATGGCTGCTCATCGGATACATGGCCGCCGATCAGTTTGCTGCGGTCAAAGGTGGAGAAGTTCAGCTTGCCAAGTTTCTTCGCCAGCTCCGCATTGTGCAGAGTGACAATCATACTGCGCTGACCACCTCCGGCATTTGGGGCATAAAGCCCGGCTTCTACAATCTTGTCCACCAGTTCCCGCGGTACTTGCTTTTCTTGGTATTTGCGTATGGAGCGGCGCTCCTTCATCAACATGAGTATATCCATCTATCTCAAATCTCCTTCCAGCATTGCGGGTCGGCAGCATAAAAATCACCGTCAGAGTTGGCGGCGGCTACAGCGGGACAGCCGCGACACCAAGCCTTTAGCTCGCACTTGCTGCACCTCACAAATTTATCATAGTCCCGATAGGCTTCCATCTCGTTTACCCACAAATCCGCCAAGCGGTCATTGAGCGCATTTCCCACACGGCTGTTTTGCACCCGGCGGCAGGCATAGACCTCACCAGTGGGCAGTATCGTCAGATGCCCGTTGCCGCAGTTGCAACCGCCGTAAATCATGTCCGGCTCTGCGTCCTCTGGTATAGTGAATCGTCCTTCTTCATAATCATAGAGCGTCCAGAGGTGGTCTTTGCGATTGAAATAGGTCTCGCATCCGGCTTCCTCATAGGCGCGGAATTTTCTGTCGCACTCGGCTAAGAGCTCCCGATAACGCTGTGGCGTAATGTTCGTATTCTTTTCCTCGCTGGTAGGGCAGTAACGGGCAAAGGCGTAGACCTTGGCTCCTGCCACCACTACCGCATCAATAATCTGCGGCACTTCGTCTATATTTTTATCGGAAACTGTGGTCATGATAATGGAGCGAATACCCGCGCCATTCAGCATGGCAACCTTATCCAGAGTGGTTTTGTAAGAATCGGGCTTTCGGAACCAATCGTGGGTTTCCTCCAGTCCGTCAATGGACATCTGATAGCGGATACAACCGCAATCCTTCAAACGTCTGCATACTTCATCGGTCAGATGGAAAGGGTTTCCCATGATGGTAAAGGGGATGTGCTTTTCCTTGAATCTTTCCAGCAACCACCAGAAATCAGGGTGCAGGATTGGATCCCCTCCTGTCAGGTAGAAGTAAGGCTGGCGGCCGAAGGTTTCGCAAAAATCCTCGCAGTTTTTCAACACTGTCTGCATATCTTCCCGCGTCATGCTGTCGATACATTTTTGCTTGCTTTCCGCAAAAATATAGCAGTGCTTGCAACGTTGGTCGCAGTCATCGGTGATATGCCACTGGAATGAAAAATACGGTTTCACTTTGGTCGCCCTCCTTACACTTCTTTTACCTACCCAAAATTACTTGTCGCCGGAGCCGCAAGCAGTCGGCATCACTTTGTCACCGGAACCGCAGGCAGTAGCAAGAACCTTGTCGCCGGAGCCACAGGCGGTTCCAATCGCCTTATCCCCGGAGCCGCAAGAGGGGCTTGCCAAAACCATTGTCGTCTTCTTGTTCCAAGCTGCCAAATTCTTCAGTGCCATGTCAATCATCCTCTCTTCATTATCGGTACAATTTCTAACGACAAGCCTATAGTAGCAGGAAAACCTATCTTTGTGAAATGCCAATATCGCATTATTGATACGCCTAGCGTATCAATAATTTTTATGACCTGTTTCTTCGTCCCCTGTTATGTGATATGATAAATGGAGAATTCATATTCTTGAGACCTTACGAGGTAAACTTATGAACACGCAACAACTGGAGTGTTTTGCCACCCTTGCCAAGACGCTGAACTACGCTAAGGCCGCCGAGCAACTCTCCATGACACAGCCCGCCGTTTCCCGGCAAATCAAGAGTCTGGAAAACGAGCTAGGTGTCCAGCTTTTTCAGCGCACCACCCGCTCGGTGACGATGACGCAGGTCGGCTGGCAGTTCCTGCCCGATGCCCGTCAAATCCTTTCCATCTACTATCGTTCACGGGAATGGATGGAGAGCTTTCACAAAAGTGAGCGGAGCATCCTGCGCATTGGCTATGCCGATTCCCATGCCAACTGGCTCATCAGCAAAATACTTGCTCCGATTCTGGCAACGCAGAAAAATATTGCGCCGGAGCTTATCCTTGACCAGACCGACGCCAATCTGCGCCGACTGTCCGTCAATCAGCTTGACTTGGTAATCGGCATGAAGGATGCCAAATTTTCCGATGAAGCCATTGATTTCGTGAAACTTAGGGATGAGGGTTTTGTTTGTATCGTAAGCAAAGCGCATGAACTTGCCCTTCAATGCAAAAAGAGACGCAAAAAATGCGTCTCTTCCCCAGATTTGTGGCCTCACCGCCAAATTATCGCCATTCCGCCGTATCTTTTGAAGCACACCTTTTCCCGTGGGCATCGCATCATCCCCGTCAACGACGAACTGGATAACATACTCTGCGCCACCATCAGCGAAGCCTACAATTTAACTCTGGCAGGAGCGGGTTTTGCGCTTATCCCCGAACATCTGGCGTTACCGCATAAGGAATTGGCTTTTTTACCGTGGAACGAATCTCCTCATGCACCTATGGGCATTTATTGTCGCGGGGAAGCTCACCATGACAATAACTCTGCCATCTGCAAATTCATTATAGAAGCTCGTTCTATCTTATCCTCCAAATCCCCTTGAGAATTTATCAATCGTCATGTTTGCTATTTTTAAGTCGGTTTTGTGCCATATTTTCCCGTGTCTCCGTCCCATCCCGGAACACCACCGTCATGCCGCCATCCACGCCCACCGTCACATAGTCCACCATACAGCCCCACAGCCGCTCGTCAAAGTTTGCCAACGGCGCCTCCTGTGCTCGGAGCGTTTTGATGAACCCCGCCAGCCTCTCGCTCTTGGCTGACCGCTCTGCGATGGCCTCCGTCACCTCGTCGAAGCGTGACTTCGCCGCCTCGTACCGCTCCACCAAGCCGTTGTAGTATTTCTGATACGCCCCTTGATCTTGGGCGATACGGGCGTTCTCGGCGATGCAGTTCTGCGTCATCTCCACCAGCACCGCCAATTCCTGCCCCAAGGTGGCTTTCTCCTGCTCCAACTCCGTGGTATCGCAAAGCGTCTGCCGAACCATCTCAGCGTTGGCAACAATCTCCTCCCGCTCCGTCACCAGCTTGTTGAATGCCGTAACGAAGGTCACCTTAACTTCCTCCTCGGTCACATGGGATGTAGAGAAGGGGGTGCATTTGCACCCCCTCGACAGGGATTTTGCACCTCCTATGAATATAACTTGGTTTTTTTCGTTAGCCTTCGAGTTGTTCGTTTAGCCAATATGGATTTTTCATAATCTCTCTGCCAACTCCAATCAAATCTGCGGCTTCATTTTTTAACAGCGTTTCTGCGTCCTCCAAAGTCTTTACTCCACCTGTCAGCATGACGGGAATTGAAACAGCTTTCTTTATGGCACTCGACATATCCTGAAAATATCCCGGCTCGTTATGTCCTTTCCGTGTGTAACGGCACATTCCTCCGGTGATGTTAAGCATATCAATTCCAGCATCGGCAAGCACCTTGCTGGCATACACGCTGTCTTCAATAACGCTACCGCCCTCTGAGTAGTCACAGCCACCTAATCGAAGAGAAATCATAAAATCCTTGCCAACGGCATCACGAACGGCGCGAATGACCTCCCGGTGTATACGCAGTCGCTTATCAATGTTACCACCGTAGTTATCCTCTCGATGATTGGTGAGCGGCGAATAAAACTGGTTCAATAAATAAGCATGAGCAGAATGGATTTCAACACCGTCATAGCCGGCCGTTTTCGCTCTTTCGGCAGCACGGGCGAATTGCTCTACAATCTCAGCAATTTGCGGCACAGTCAATTCTTGCGGTGCAGTTCCGTCTCCCATCATCGGCGAGACAGGAAGAATCACGCTGCTCGGAGCTTTTGCTATTTCTCCCGTGACATCAGAAGGAGCAGCACTGCCGGCGTGGTTTAATTGAGCCACTGCCCTTGTCCCGCTTTTGTGAATGGCATCCACCAGCCGTTTCAAGCCCTCAATGTCTCCATCGGATGAGATGGAAAGCTGATTCTGCCGCGCTTTGCCACAAATGTCGATGTAACTGTGTTCCGTGATTATCATGGCGAGATTGCCAGTTGCCCGCGCTCCATAATAATCCAACATTTTGTTCGTTACTTTTCCGTCATCTGTGCTTTGATATGTTGCAATGGGCGGCATGACGATACGGTTTTTAAGTATCACATTACCTATGGCTATCGGCTTCAGCGACAATTTGTATTTTGCCTCCACTCTATCTTCCTCCCCAAAATCATCACAAAAATGGTGCATACCATGACCGTTTCCGCTCCGCTCCCACGGTAGTTGGTTCTGTATGCCCGGACAGCAAGATGGTCTTCTCCGGCAGATTCAGGATTTTCCCGGTTACACTTTGCATCAATGTTCCCTCATCCCCACCGGGAAAATGTGTCAAACCGAAGCTGTTTTTGAAAATGGAATCGCCGACAAAGGCCACATTGTCCTTGGCACTATAATAGAACACGCTATCCGTTGTATGGCCGGGAACATGATGCATGGCCAAAGAAAATGCTTGGTTTGCCTCGAGGGCAATCTCGCTCCCGTCCGGCAAGTAATTTACATCATCCAATTTGATATATAGCCCACAGCCTTCCGAGAGATTCCAACGAGGATTCTCCGCATAATCGCGCCCTTTTTCGTGCATACAGATAGGAACAGAGAGTGCATCGCTGATTTCCGTTGCGGCTTCCATATGGTCGAAATGTCCATGCGTGAGCAGTATCTTCTCTATGGTGAATCCTTTTTGACGAATAACGGCTAAAAGCGTGTTAGCCTCCGCACCCGGATCAAGCAAAAAACCATGTACGGTGACATCATCAATGTAAAAGTAGGCATTGGTGGTAAAAACGCCTGTCACGGGCAACGATAAAATCATGATGCTCGCCTACCTTATTGTGCAAAATTACAACCATTAGCCCCACATACCATGCCTTCCAAGGATGCCGCCGATGCTTCTTCAGCGAGTATCTTTTCGATGGCTTCCTTCAACATAGCCGTCGGCTGTGCGCCGGAGGCTGTGTATTTACCGTTAATCAGGAAATACGGCACACCATGAATGTCACGCTCCATCGCTTCCTGCTCATCGGTGCGTACCTCGGCAGCGTAACGGTCGCTTGCCAGCACCGCCGACACCTCCTCGCTATCCAAGCCGCATTGACCAGCGATGTTTTTCAGCACATCATGGTCGGCCAGTTCCAAATTCTTGGTAAAGTAGGCATCAAACAACTGCGTAATGATTTCGCTTTTCCCCTTTGCTTGAGCATATTTCGTAAGGCGCAGGGAATCAAAGGTATTCGTGTAACGAGTAGAAATATAGCGGAAGTCGATGCCTTCATTTCTGCCCATGCGGGATATGGCCTCAATGCGTTCTGCCGCCTCCTCCTTGCTGAGATGATACTTCACGGCAAAGCGGTCTAACGTGGACGAAACAACCTCGCGGCTGGCATAAGGGTCAAGCTCAAAACTCTTAAATTCGACTTCTACTTTATCGCCGCCGTCAATCTCGGCAAGTGCCTTTTCCAACCGTTTCTCGCCAATATAGCAGAAGGGACAGGCATAATCCGACCACAATTCAATTTTCATCTTCTAGTCCTCCCTAAGAAATATAGAATATGTTCGATATTGCAATTATACACAAAGCAGTATATAATGTCAATAGAAATCGAGCGTGTTCTAAAAATATTTGCAAGGGAGATAGTGAGCCTATGAAAAAGTGCGGACGCCCACCCAAGAAGGATAACCCGGAGGAAAACAAAGAAAAAGTCATGACCGCCGCAATCGCTCTCATCGAGGAACATGGCGCAGACTATATCACGGTGCGGAGAGTTTGCGAGAGAGCAGATGTTGCCACGGGTACATTTTATTACCATTTCAAGAACAAGGACGAACTCTTGATACACTTCGTCCGTGGGACATCCTTTTCCGAAATTGAGTTAAATACCCCCTTATCCGATATTGCCGGACGTATCACGGAACTTTATCTGCATCTCATTTGCAAGTACACCGCATTGGGCGTGAAGTTCATGAAGAGTTTCTACACCCCCGGCAATCAGGCACTCCATAACTATATGGGGGAAACGAATGGCAAATTTGCCGAGGACACGGTTATGGCCAGATGCGAGATGGAGCTTGTAGCGGCACAGAGAGCCGGTTATCTGAAAGAAAATACTGACGCTCATAAAGTCAGTGCGGATATTTGCACTATAGTTAAAGGCTGTATTTTTGAATGGTGTTTAAGTGATGGTGAAACTTTACTGGAGGATATGGTGCGAAGAATTTTACGAGCATATGTTAATTATGAGATAGCTTGAAGCCTTGCGGGATAATGCTTCGGCAAAAAGAGAAGAGGGTGCATTTGCACCCCCACGACAAGAATTTTATCTATTCTATGTATGTCGAATTTACATAAACCTCCTTCCCTCGCTCCACGCTTTGCCAACAACCTCACCTAGTGACCGATAGCTGTTGCTGAAGGAATCATAGAGCAACAGCCCTATTTTCGAAGCATCCAATTTCCCGGCCTCGTCCAATACAGACTCATCTGCCGCTACATCGACAATGGCTCCGATGACCGTGCTGAAGTTCATCGTCCTGACAAATTCTTTCAGCTCGCACTCTATGACCAAAGGGCTTCCCTCAATGATGGGGGCATCCACATGGCTGCTCTTGACCGCCTTCAATCCGGTTCTGACAAATTTCCCCGGCTCTCTGTAGCCGGATACCGAGCCGAAATAATCTGCCGCTCCCATGAGTTCCCGATTGACCAGCGCAATGGTTTTTGTTGCTTTTTATGATCAGTCCTGCGGATATTCGCCATCCGTGACGGGCTCGCACCATTCGTTGCTCGTCTCCGTGCCCGGGATCTCGAAGGCGAGATGGGAGAACCAGCTCGCTTTCTTGGCGCCGTGCCAGTGCTTGACGCCTGCCGGGATCTCGACGATATCGCCTGGGGTCAGGCTCTGCAGCGCTTTGCCCTCTTCCTGATACCAGCCCTCGCCGTCGACGCAGATGATGACCTGGCCGCCGCCCTGCTTGGCGTGGTGGATATGCCAGAAGTTGCGGCAGCCCGGCTCGAACGTGACGTTGCAGATGGTCAGCGGGTCGCCCTTCTTCGAGAGGACCTTGAGGTACGACTGGCCCGTGAAGTACTTGGCATAGGCATCGTTGGGCTCGCCGAGACCGAAGAAGCCGCCGCGGCCCTCCGCATCAGCGGCATCGGCGTAGACCTCCTTGGCCACGGGGAACGCCGCCCAGGCGTTCGGCCAGCCGGCGTAAAAGGCCAGATGCGTGAGCAGTGCGGCCATCTCCTCTTTCGTGACACCGTGCTGCCGCGCCGTCTGCAGATGGTAGCGCAGTGCATCGCCAGCGGTTCCCTTGCCGACGAGCGCCGAGACCGTCGCGATGCTGCGAAGCTTTGGCGAGAGCTCCGCTTCCCTCGCCCATACCTCGCCGAAGAGCACATCGTCGTTGAGCGCCGCGAACTGCGGTGCAAAATCGCCCAATGCCTTGCGTCCTGCTGTCTGTTTCTCCATGATAGATACATCCTTCTTTCTCGTATATCCCGTGCCGCCAACTTCGGCACAGTTGTTTTCCTTTTCCTTTATAATAGCAAGATAAGCATTTCATTTGAAATGCTTATCGAAAATCATCTGATATTCCTTAAACGTATAGATCAGCACGCATTGCACTGGAAAATCACGTCCATTATTTTTGGTATCCTAATGATGCCAGCCACTTGTCTACCTGGGGACGAACGGTATCCGGCTGTTCCTGTACACGCTTTCCTTCCAGCCCCTTTGGGACGGTATTGCTGCCACAAGCCGTCACAGCATAGTCCCGTTCTTTCCTCTCTGCGTCTCATCAGATGCTGCCCTTGGCCCAAGCAGCGACCTCAGCTTCAGATGCGGCAGCTTCAGCCCCATGAATCGGCAGGCCTTTTTTCAACACAGCTTCCGGGCAGGTCTTCTTTATCTCCCGCTCGCTGCCTCCCATGCCGCTGCCTTCATGGGTGCAGAAGGGAATCATGGTCTTGCCGCTCCAATCATACTTCTCCAGGAAGGTGTAGCAGGCCATGGGCATGGTGCCCCACCAGTTGGGATAGCCTAGAAAAATCGTGTCGTAGCCATCCAGGCTGTCCGGATATTCCTTCAGCTGCGGCCTTGCCTTAGCCCGCAGCTCCGCCTTAGCCTCCAGCGTGCACTGCGTGTAATCTGCGGCATATTCCTTGACCGTCTGAATCTCAAACAAATCTCCCCCGACGGCCTGCTGGATGAACTCCGCGACCCGCTCCGTATTGCCTTTGGCTAGATTCTTGATGCTGCCGTTTATATAGTTCTGTCCCTTGCGGGAATAATAAGCAATCAGTATTTTTGACATATTCTTCCTCCATTGACCAATAACACCTTCACAGAATGCCGCTCTCCTTTCGCACTGGCTTACTTGTCCACCCCCTTTTCATGGAGCCAGTCCAGTGCCAGCTTCAGGATCTCCTTGTTGTTTTTCTCCTGCATGAGAAAGTGGGAATTGCCCTTGATGCCAATATCTGGCAGATGCACGAGTGTTGCATCGCCGCCGTGGCGGTTGATGGCCTCTACGAACTGCTGGGCCATGGCAAACTCTGTGCCTCATTTATCCTCGCCGACATTTTCCGAACCGATCTTGATGTAATCCCCATAATAGAGGACAATCGGGATCCTTGTGAGTTTCAAGAAATCTTCCATCGGTACGCCCATGGCAGAGGCGGATAGCGCTTTGAACCGCGCTTCTGTGATTTTCGGCATTTCCGTTTGAGGGAAGATAAAGGGGGTGCCGCCCGGTTCATAGGCAATGATGGCTTTTACTTTGTCGGAACGGATGGCCGTACGCCAGCCAATCGTGCCGCCCATGGAATGTGTGACGAGAATGGCGCCGTCCTTTTGCTGGTTCACCAGCTTTGCGAGCACATCGGCATTGAGGTCGTTATCAAGCGGTCCTGAGCCAATCGTCCAGCTCTGCTCAAATGCCTGATAGTTTTTTTCGCCAGCAGGGAACTGCGCGTTGGGAACAGGATTGCCAGCCTCATCATAATGGCCGACGCGGGACAGCACATAGAGTGTCTTGTCGCCGTATATGGGGTTCGTTGCCCAAGGAGTATCGGGCGTCACAGCTTCCGTAGAAAGATTGGCCTCGCCGCTGCGGGGCTGATCTACGAGATATACAGAGTAACCGGCTCGGACAAACATCGTATTGAAGCCTTCCCTACCATCAGGGCCGGATTCCCAGGTGCGTTTTGACTGAGCTCCGCCATGCTGGAAGATCAGCGGCAGTTTCTTGGACTTCACTGGCTTCTGGTATTCCACATAGGCAAAATCGCCATAGGCACGCTGACCGTCTTCGGCTACGAAATTCTCCTGCGTGAACTTCCCCGGTTTTTCTTTATAGGTGCCGCCTACGGTAAAGGAGCCCTGTTCCTCAATGGCCAGCGGCTTCTGGGCTGCCGCCGCTTCTGTCGGCGTCGCTGCGTACATCCCCAGTGACAAGGCAAGTCCCAATGCTACGGACTGCCACGCCTTCTTGCTCATCCTCTTCATTGTACATGTTCTCCTGTTCTCGTGGTTTACGGCTGCAGCGGGCCATAGTAGAAGGATGCCGTTGCACCGCCGTCCACGAGGAAGGTCGCGCCCGTGATGAATTGCGCGCGTTCACTCATCAAGAGCTCTGCCACATCAGCTACCTCATCAGCAGTGCCCGGTCTGCCAGCGGGGCATTTCGCAAACATGTTTTTGTAGAAGTCACCGCGCGGGCCATTGAACTCGTCGATTGCCAGCGGCGTCACGATGATGCCCGGAGCGATGTCGTTGATGCGCGCGTCTCGCTCGCCCCAACGGACGGCTTCGTACATCGTGCGCTTCTCGTTGCAGCGCTTCGCCAGCTGGTAGGCATGCAGCGTATCGCGGATCTTGTCCGGCTGCAGGAAGTCAAGGCTCAGGAGTTCTTCCGTGGGCGTCATCGCGAGCGCCCTGTCCTGCTCCGGCGTGAGCGCCGGCATGCGGTGGCCGGACTGGCTGGAGATCGTCACACCGACGCCGCCTTCCGCGATGACTTTTCCGACCTCCTCTAGCAGGATTGCTGTACCATAGAGATCGACCTTCAGGATGAGCTCGATGGGCGCCTGAGAGGGTGAAACACCGGCGCCATTGACGAGCGCCTTGATATCTCCATACGTCTGCGCTTTGGCAATCATGGCCCGGATATCCTCACGCGAGGACAGATCCATCTCCATGGGTTCCACATCGAAACCTGCCTGATTCATGATCTTGGCAATTGCTTTGGCATGGCCCAGATTCTTATCGCCGAGAATGATTTTCTTCCCATACCCCATGCGACGTGCAATCGCCATCGAAAGCTGTCCGGCACCTGTTACAAGCATCACATCTTTTTTCATGACAATACCTCTTCCTTTTTTTCAGTTCGCTTTCTCCAATTCCTCAATACGCACCCGTCTTGACATGGGGGACATACGGTGCTTCCAAGGCCTCGATTTCGTCTTCGTCCAGCTTGATGTCAAGGGCAGCGACAGCTTCTTCCACATGCTGCACGCTGGTCGTACCGACGATTGGCGCAGTGATGTATGATTTCGAGAGCATCCAGGCCAGGGACTCCTGCGCCATGGTGCGGCCATGTTCCTTGGCAATCTTCTCCAGATTGTCCACGACCACCTTGTCCACGTCATTGGTGGCATCCCAGACCATAGGCGATACATCGTCTACCTTATCCCGTTCTGTCACGGTACCCCACGGATGCGCGCAGCGTCCGCCGGCCAGAGGGCTCCAAGGAACGACGGCCATCTTCCGGTCCGCGCAGAGCGGCAGGATCTCGCGCTCCTCCTCGCGATAGATGAGATTGTACTGCGGCTGCAGGGAGGCGAACTTCGTCCAGCCATGCTGCTCGGCAATCTGCTGCAAACGTTCCAGCTGCCAGGCGAAGATGGTCGAAGCGCCGATGTAGCGTGCCTTGCCGCTCTTCACGACATCGTGCAGAGCCTCCATGATCTCTTCCATCGGCGTATGCGGGTCAAGGCGGTGAATCTGGTACACATCAACGTAATCGAGTCCCAGGCGCTCGAGGCTGTGATCGATTTCCGCCATGATGTTCTTGCGCGACAGACCGCCACCATTCGGACGGCCCGGGCGCATCTCGAAATTGACCTTCGTCGCGACGACGATCTCATCGCGGTCCAGACCGAAATCCTTGATGTAGCGGCCCGTGATCTCCTCGCTCGTGCCCATCTGGTAGACATTGGCCGTGTCGAAGTAATTGATGCCGAGGTCAATTGCCTTCTTGAAAATCGCTTTGCCTTCCTCGTAATCCTTCGCCCAAGGGAAGACGCCGTTCTCCTTGCCCGTTTTGCCAAAGCTCATCATGCCGAGGCAGATGCGCGAGACATCCATGCCCGTATTGCCGAATTTTACATATTCCATCAAAAATCCACTCCTCCTGCTCCCGCCTTGTGCGGGGCTCCTGTCTTTCGTTCCACCTCATCACAGCAGCGCTGTTTGATGCTTTTATTATACGGCCTGTTGTTTTATTTTTCTAATCGATATATTATATTACCGATTTAATTATTTGATTGAAGGAGTGAAACTCACCATGAACACGAAACAGATCCGCTGCATCCTGGAACTGGCCCGAACGCAGAATTTCAATCGAGCTGCCGAAAATCTCTTCATCTCACAGCCGACGCTGACTTATCAGCTCAAGGCTGCCGAAGACGAAATCGGCTTTGCGATTTTTTCGCGTTCCGCCCGCGGCGCCTCCCTGACGCCGGCCGGGGCACAATTCATCACGACACTCCAGACCATCCAGCAGGCATTGCAAGCAGCTATCGAGCAGGGGCAGAACTTCAGCGCCAAATACCAGGACAGTATCCGCATCGTGCTGCCCATCCGGTCGGCGCTCTATTTCCTGCCGCAGGCCATCCGCACCTTTGCCGAGATGCATCCGGAAATTCTCATCCAGCCGGCCTTTGACTGGTATCATGGCAAGGATGCCTTCCTGCGCCAAGAACAGGATATCCTGTTCGCCATGACATACGAGATCCGGCAGATCCCCGACCTTGTCACCCATCCCCTCTTCGACAGCCGCATCTACCTGATCAGCCAGAAAGACGACACGCTGGCCAATAAGACACCGTTGCTGCCCGAAGACCTCATCGGCCGCACGCTGATGGTCGGCGGCGGCTCGCCACCGGCCCTGCGCAGGCTGCAACAGGAGCTGATTGCCAACTACCATCTCGATTACTTCAACAGCCACGACCATGCGACCACGCTTACGAATGTCGCCGCAGGCCGCGGCATCTGCCTCGCGCCGGGCTTCCTCAATGACCACAATGGTGAATTCTCCTGGACACTGTTCCAAACAAAAACGGCCATTCCCTGCGCGCTCTACACGCATAAGAATGACCATCGTCCTGCTATTATGGAATTCGTTCAACTGCTGCAACAGATATACAGACAGCATCCAGATTTTACCGTCTGACGCACAGCCGGTGAGCTTTCTCTCAGGAAACCCACCACGCAAGGAAGGTGTCTGGCGACCACAGGGCGACCTTATCCCCGATCTCGGGCGTCAAGAGCTGCCACGGAGCTCCTGTGCCGGCGGCGGTCAGATCCTGCATCGGGGCCTGCCAGGTGTGCTTGGCCAGCGCAAACTTTGAATTGTGAGCGGGCATGACATAGCGCGCCCGCAGGTCCGTTGCCGCCTGCGCTGTCTCATCTGGCAGCATGTGGATGCGGTGCCACCGGCGGTCGTACTGGCCGTTTTCCATCAGGGCCAGGTCGAAACCGCCGAACTGCTCGCCGATGGCGCGGAAGTGCGCGCCGTAACCGCCGTCACCGCTGTAGTAGACCTTGTGATCCGGTGTCACGATGGCAAAAGATGCCCACTGCGTCGCATTCTGCTCGAGCAGGCGGCCGGAGAAGTGCTGAGATGGCAGCACGTGGACGTGGAAGTCCGGGAAGACCTCGATGTCCGTATCCCAGTCCTCCTCATGGAGATGCGCGGGGTCAAATTCCCAGGCCTCAAAGTACTCCCCGACGCCCAGGGGGCAGACGATTTCCCCAATCTTGTCCTTGAGCGCCATGATGGTCGGATAGTCGAGATGGTCCCAGTGGTCGTGGCTCATGATCAGGAGGTCGACGGCAGGGATGTCCGCCGCCCTGTAGACGTTGCTGCCCGGAAAGGCGCGATTGAGGAAAAACACCGGCGAGGCATAGCTGCTGAAGACCGGATCGATGAGGATGCGCCGGCCGGCGAGCTGCAAGTAGAACGTCGAATGGCCCATCCAGACGACGAAGTCCTCGCTCGCGTCCTGTGCCCAGAGGTCCGTCTTCGCACTGGGCAGCGGTGCATCCGGCACCGAGCCCGTCTTGTCCTCCGTCAAATAGTTCAGCCAGCCTGTCACGAGATTCTGGTTCTCGTCCTCCATAATGCGCACAGGTTCAAGGCATTCAAAGCGCCCATTGATGTAATGAGGCGATGCCTGCATGCGTGCCAGGCGTTCCGGCCGGAACGGCCGCCCAAAACGCGCGGAGTGCAGATACCCCGCCCCGCCGACCGCAGCCGCTCCGAGCACGCCCAAGCCCCCCAGTATAAAAGTCCGTCGGTTCATCATTTTCTCCCTTCCGTCTCTGTTTCTGTTATTTCATCCTTTCCATGATAGCAAAATAAGCATTTCCTGTGAAATGCTTATCGAAAATCATCTGCTATTTTTTTACGCATAGCACAAGCAAGAAGCTTACATCAAAAAGCCGATGTCAGATCAAGCTGTGCTCTTCTTCACCGACTTCATTGTGAAGCAGGTAGTCGAGGCTGTAGCGGCCAGGGCCGGCGAAGATGACGCCGAGGAAGAATACGCCTTCCTCAAACGGACGCGAGGCCTGAAGAAGCGGTGCGCCGGAGGCGAGCTCGATGGAGGTCGCCATCATGAGATTGCCGACGAGGAAGAGGGCCATTGGACGGTAGAACAGGCCGAGCAGGATGAAGAGTCCGCCGAATGTCTCCGCCATGCCAGAGAGCAGGCCGAAGAACGTCGGGAATATATGGATGTCGAGCGCGCCCATCATCGAGCCAAGTGCGTTCCAGCCTTCCGGACCGCTCAAGAGCTTTGGCACGCCGTGCCAGATGAAGGCCAGGCCAATCAAGATGCGGAAGACGAGCAGACCGATGTCTTTCTTTGACGCGATGATACCGTTGATGTACTGCAATGATTTCATAGGGATCTCTCCTTACTTCAATTTGTATATTTAACAAATATTTATTATCTGTTTATATAATATACAAATTATGCAGTATCGACAAGAACGATTTTTTCATTGACTAGGTATTAAATACTTGCGTATTGCTGGTACATAAAGCAATATGACCGCATTCATCTCGGTCATTCCTGCCCTACTAATGGAAATCTAAGCAGCTCCATGTCATGATGACAAACGATTGCCAAACGAACAGCCGGAACCGTCAGCGAAGTCCTGAAAAAATTCCTGGATAAATAAAAGTTCTAGGAGTGACACGCAAAAAAGCACATACCGCAATTCATATGATGGCAGTATGTGCCTTTTTGCGATTTCCGATGTCTCGCAGCGGGTCCCCTCCGCCAATCGGAGCCTATTTAAGATTGTTCGTGGGCGTGGGATCGATGATGAGTCCTGTTCCACCGGGGGATGGCCCCACATAGCCCCGGACATTTGAAAAGTAGGTCTGTCCCGAGCCCACGGCACTTTTTCCGTTATTGTTGAACAACCCTTCATCAATTATTACAAATTTATTGTTATTCCCAGCAGCGTCCTTTATTCCCGGCAGATAATATTTGCTGGAATCTTTATTGTAATCCGCTACCAGCTGCTTGTATGTCATACCATTGTTGGCCTCTGCCGAGTAATACGAAAACACGGTTATCCCATCAGTTTGGACTCTGGCAAACCAGGCATCTCCCTCTTTTGTCTGGATATTCAATTTCCGAGCCAGGTTCTGTCCTTCTGCACTGTCCGAAGAAATCACCAGCGTTTTATCTGGTTTCCCCTGAAGCACATCCGCCAGGTCCTCATACCTTCCCTGCCTAAGCCGTTCAATGATGTCTTTTGCTGTAGTGACCGGCGTAAGCGGCTGCTTTGATGCTTCTTCCAGCAGGGTACCGACATTGCTGAAAACAGAGCGGATGGAGTCTGCCAGGCTTCCGTTCACATTGGCAAAGAGCAGGCCTCCCACGCCCACCACGAAGGCCAATATCAATGCATATTCAACGATGCCCTGACCTTTCTGTTTTCTCATGTGTTTGCATCTCCTAATTCATCCTTTGTTTATTTTTATTTTATCACAAGAACGATACTTGTAAATTTTTTTCGCGCCTTCTCCATGAAAAAATCTCTTGCTCAATCAGCGAGGAGCAAGAGATTTTTCATGATCCATTTTAAGCGGTTTCATCGTTCTGCTTCCTGCGCCGCATATAGAGGAAGCCGCCCGCAATCAGCAAAATCAGCACAATGCCGCCAACGGTCATGGCGATATGCGTCTGATTGTAGATGCGGTATCTCGCCTGGATTTTCGCATCCTTTCCTTCTGTGATTGTCGTCTTGAGATTCCAGGTCAGGCTCTTGCCATCGCCAGCAACACTGTCTGCATTCTGCGTTTCCGGCTTGACGGGCAGGTTCAGCGTGAAGTTGTACTGGACCTCAGCGAGCATGCCCTGCACCATCGCCTGGCTCTCGGGATCCTGCGCGCCCGTATCCATTTTCTCTCCCGCGACGAACAAATCAAAGATGTAAGTATCATAGAACCACGACTTTGCCACCGCAGCGCCCGCATTGCGGCCTTCCACTGCTGTGAACATGTCGCCGCCCTTGGCGGCCAGTGTCTCGATGTCCGGATAGGACACCGCGATCTCATAGCCCGTCATATCGCCGTCTTGGACTTCCTTGGCAACGGCATCGGGATTCTCCTTGACGAACGCATCCTTCGATGACTTCAGGGCTTCTGCCGCAAACACATTGCCGACCATCCGCGTCACCATGGTGCTGGAGCCATCTTCCTTGATGGTCACCGTCTCTTCCGCTTTGATACAGCCTGCAGCTGCCAGAGAACATGCGACCAGCAGCAAAATCAAAAACCATCGCCTCACCTGACTCACTTCCTTCACGATTTATACATCTTCAGCATGAACACCTTGTCCCCTGACTCGTGTTCGCTCTTCGAACCCGGCCTCACGATGGCGAGCACCTCATTGTCCTCCATGGCCAACAGCTGGACGCCCGTCTGGCCGTCAAACATTTTATCGGCCTTCATGGTATCGACAATCGAACCATCTTTCTTGTTGAAGATATCGATCCTGCGGATATTGCCGTCAAAGACAACGATGTAATCCTCCGTGACAGCGACGTCAAAGGCACTGGCCAAGAAGCCGGGACTCCGATCCTTGTCATATTTGTTGCCGAGCACGTACTGCTTCGCGCCATCGAGGCTGTAGACTGCCACCGCACCGACGCTCATCTTGCCGTCCAGCGTAGTGCCATACATGTAGACATTCGTGCCGTCACACGTGATGCCATTCGGATCCTGCAGCAGCTTGTCGCGTTCTTGCGGAATCACGACATTCATCTCGCTGCCGACCTTCCCGTCCGCCACTCCATAGCGCATGACTGCCGTGCCGAACGCAAACGAGAGGACTTCCGCCTTGCCCGGGACACCGACCATTCCTTTTATCTTCTTATCCGAGAAGGCAGTGACCGTACCATCGGCCGCGAGCGCATCGATCTTGCCGTCCGCATTGCGATAGATCAGGTTCTTGCCATCGTTTGAGATAAAGGAGTCTTCGGGTACATCCTTGACGACATCAGCCTTCGTGATCTTGAGATCTTCGCCGTCAAGCTTGGCCTCCGAGATGGTCTTCGTATTGGTGTTCCCGATGTAGATGACATCGCCCATCTTCGTCAGGGCTCCCGTGCGCGAGAACTTACCGGCGATGAAGATCTTATCCACGTTGTTCAGTTTGATGATGCCCAGTTCCGTGCCCTGGTCCATCTTGATCTTCTCGAACGGCAGCGAAACCTTGGGCGGCTGTTGCGGTTCAGCCGGCTGCGGCTTCTCGCTATCGCAGCCGAGCACCAAGCCAGCTGCCAGCAAGCCTGTCAATACGATCATATACAGCATTCCCCGTTTCATGTCGATGCTCCTTCCTGATAAAACTATTTTTCCTTTTTTGCCTTGGGCTGACGCTTGATCTGTGTGTAGAGGAACGTATCGTGGCTCTCGACGAGTGAGAAGCTCTCTTCATCGAGATAGGCATCGGCCTTGGAGGCTGTATGTACATTGCTCATGCTGGCAATCAGGAAATAGCGCACCAGAAATGCAGCGCCGAGTGCCAGTACAAAGGATATCCCGAGAATCTTGGCCGTCATGGAAATCCCCCCTTACGATGTCATGAGATACTGGACAATAAAGTAGAAAACCGGCCAGAACGCAGTGAGTGCAATGGCAGGATAAAGCCATGACTTGCGCTTGTCGATGGGCAGGCTGCCGACAAATTTCCCAGTCTGCCCATTCATCATGAACGTATACGGCTTGCCTTCATAACGCGTCGTCAGGATCCAGACGGGCATCATCGCATAGGAGATTCCCGCACTCTCGCGCAGGAAAGACGGCTCGCCATCGATGGAACAACGGTCATATCCCTTGACAGTTTTCTGCAGAGCGTCGACGGCCGTCGTGCGCATGCGCGCATCGGCTCGCGGAATGCTCGCTTCTGCATCAACGTCGTATTTATCGGCCAGATGTCCCGTGAGATAGGCCGCCGAGAACGGAATGAGTTCCCCATAATCAAAGGGCTCAATGCTGTCCATGTAGGCATCATCCATGCGCTCGCTGCCATCGACAGGAATCCGCTCAAAATGCATGGAACCGGCCCGTTCACATTGATAGACACTCGTCTCCGTGATGATCTCTGTTTCCGTTTCGTGGCGCACATCATTTTCTGCGCGGAAATTGGCCCGTGAAAAAACATCGGCATCGAAGAGCCAAAACGGCACGTACATCGCCTGGATGTCCTTCGTGCGGTTGTCACTGGCAAAGCCGTCGGGCAGCAGATATTTGCCCTTGTAGAAGGCCTGCAGGGCAGCCTGTGCTTCTTTCTTTGTCTTTTTGTAGGGGATGATGTAGTCGGGCTTCATCATGCCGTCGAATTTGGCCGGCATCATGTTGGGGCTGCCGCAATAAGCACATTCGGTTGCCATGGTGTTGCCGTCTGAGACGAGTTCTGCTCCGCAGGAGGAACAAGTCTGCATCGTCATGGCAGCGCATTCCTCCGTCGACCACGCACTGCCCGCCTCTGCGGCCTTGAAATCGGCTTCTTTCGCTTCAGCAGCGCGCCGGGCTGCGTCCTGCTCACGGGCAAACATCTCCTCGATTGATGCCGCATCATACTCCGTACCGCAGTATTCGCAAGTGACCTTATCATGCCCCGGCAAAAAAGAGAGCGGCGCACCGCATTTGGGGCATTTATAGCTTACAGAAGTTTCAGCCACATTACTCACCTTCTCTTTTACGTTTTGTCGCTCTCATCAAAGGGATCGCCGCACTCCGGACAGAATTTGGGCGGATGCTTCGGGTCGCTCGGTTCCCAGCCGCACTTGTCGCAGCGGTACAGCGGCTCATTCTCCGGCTTCTTCGCGCCGCATTCCATGCAGAACTTCCCTTTGTTGACCGTACCGCAGCTGCAGGTCCAGCCCTCTGCAGCAGGTTTGGGCTGCATGTTCCCGCATTCTTCACAGAACTTGCCCGTATTGCCCGCATGGCCGCACGAACAGGTCCAGCCTGCAGCAGATGCAGCCGCTGCCGGTGCAGGAGATGGCGGAGGTGATGCCTGCGGCGTGGCGAGCGGATTGCCCTGCGAGGCTCCCCCCTGCCCAAATGCGCCCATGGCACCAGCGCCCATCTGTCCGGCCATGCCCATGCCCATGAAGCCGAAGGCCCCGCCCATGCCCGCCTCATTGCCGGCCGCGGTGCGCATCGCATCAGCCGTTGCCGTCGCCAGACGCCCGGCTCGCATATCGGGATTGCTCATGATGGCACTGTCCTGGATTTCCTTGATGCGGCGTTCATCCTCTTCATCTGCCTTGACGGACGAGACACCGAACGAGACAATCTCGATTCCGCGTTTCTTGCCCCAATCTTCCGAAAGCTCCGCCGAAAGCTCCTGGCGGATATCTTTCGTATAATTGATGAGCTGAGTGTAACGGATCCCTTTGGCCGCAATGCGTCCAAAAGCCGGCTGCAGAGCAGTCAAAAGCTCACTCTTGAGCTGCGAATCGATTTCCGAGCGTTCATAGACCGAATCGAAATTGCTACAGACATTCGTGTAGAACAGGATTGGATTGGCGATGCGGTAGCTGTATTCCCCGAAGCAGCGGATATTAACGTTGAGCATGTAGGGGCCGATCATCGATTCAAACTGGATTGACTGTGGCGTGCCGTATTTATTGCCCATGATCTCCTTCGTATTGAAATAATAAACGCACTGATTTTTCGGCGCATCACCGCCGAAGGTGAAGCGTTTGGCCATATTCTTGAACACCGATTTGAGATCCTGCGAGAGATTCCCGCCGAAGACCGTCGGCTCCGTCGAGCTGTCATAAATGAATTCTCCCGGTTCCGCACAGATCTCGACGACCTTGCCCTGCTCGACAATCATCATGCACTGGCCTTCGTTAACGACGATGACGGAGCCTTTCGTGATGATATTGTCTTCGCCGGACGTATTGGAACTCCGTCCCCGCGAACTCGTGCGTTTCTGTCCTTTGGCGGCCAGCGTATCCTTGTCGAGGCTGTCGCAATAGAAGAATTCCTTCCACTGATCGGCCATGACACCGTCAGCTGCGCCGAGTGCTGCTTTGATGAGTCCCATAATACCCCTCCTTTATCCTGCACAGTGATGTTGAAAGGCTCATCGCCTTTCCATCACTACGATTCCTTTTCATCATCAGTATACCGCAGCCAATGAGGACACCGTACTGTGCATAAGGACAGGTAGGCAAAAAAAAGAAGCCGATTGCTCAGCTTCCAAAGTGTCCCCTGCATAATGATCTGCCTGTATGTTAAAGATTTTGCCGCCGCCCCATAGAGACTTCCACTGTGAAAGACGGACTCGCGCTGATCAGCAGGCGTGCCCCCATCGTTTTCGCACGCCGGGCTATGGCGGAAAGACCGCCGCCCATGTGAAAATCAGGCGAGGCGCCACAACCATTGTCAGAGATCCGGATCCTCTGTTCATCCATCGTCACCGCGATGGTATCCGCATGTCCATGACAGATGGCATTTGTCGCCGCTTCGCGCAGGATTTCCACAAAGGATAGTGCTATGGCACGCTGCTGCGGCAGCTGCCCGTCAACCTGTACCTGTATGCCGAACGTCTCATAAGCCCGGATGAGTTCGTCCAAGAGACCTTGCGGTGATTCCTCCCCTGTCCAGAGTTCTTCCAGCATCCGGTCCACCGTGGGGATGAGCCGGACTGCCTCCAGAGGATCCGGTGCCGTCAGCAGGCGCTGCAGCATGCTGATGCGGCTGCCCATGATGTCGTGTACGCGGACGCGCACCTTCTCCAGTGTCTTGCGGCGTTCCTGCTCAACGGCATGCTGCAGCAGGCGCTTCGTCTCCTCCACTTGCTCGGCGAGCAGGTGATTCTTCTTTTCAAGTTCCCGCGTGACGTAATCGAGTTCTGTCACGTTCGAGGCCGTAATCTCAAAAGCGCCCCCTCTTTGCCCCGGCATCTCCTTGCGCTGCAGCAGCCAGGCACTGTGCAGAAAGCGGAAAAGCAGCGTCTGATTCTCTTTCTTATAGATATGATGCCCTTCTTCCGCCAAGGCTTCAAGATGGTGCCAGAAGCTTTCCGCATTGCGATAATGCATGCCTGCAACGCCCTCCATGAATTCAAGCATGCAGAGATTGGCCAGGATGATATGTCCATCCCGCTGCGCAAAGAGGATGCCCTCCGGCAGCATATCAAGGCCCTCGTGGATCCACTCGTGTTCTTCCGGATGCGCACGGTACAGGAAAATCCCCATGCGCACCAGCAGCAGCAAGACAGCCAGGAGGAGGCACCAGGGGAAAAATCCGGGCCACGTACTGGCAGCCATCAGGAAAGCAGCACTTGAGAGCAGCAAAGAGCGCCAGATATCATGCCGCAGGCAGACGGCCATGATAGCGGCGATAACAGCAGGCAAGAGCTGCCAGCCATCCCGGAAAAACAGCCCGGTATCATAGGTGAAAGCCATGCGTATCCTGACGCATTGAAACAAGATGGCACAGGCGAGCAGCAGGGCAGCTGCCTCGCCCCAGACTGCTGCGCGATCCCGCCCCCGGCGCACATACGAAGCGCGCAAAGCATACGCTGTACCGATGACGGTGAAAAAATCAAGTACCAGACAGCCTATGATGACAAGATACTCCATCATCGCTCTCCCTCCTCCTGCTGCAAGACGCAAGCAATGGACAGCGCAAAGCCGAGGTCTTTGCAAGTGAAGCGGCTGTCCATATGATCCTGCAGCCATCTCTGCTGCCACCTACCGAGCCAGGGAACATCCCCCTCCAGCAGGAACGTCACGCGTGCCGCGGCCATGGTCACATGGACTGTCATCGCTGCCCGTTCATGCACGGCTTCTGCCAGGAACGAAGTCAAAGAGTCGAATGCTGTCAAAGCGGTCTGTGCCGGTGTCGCTTGTGGCAGCTGCCAGGATATGGCCACATGCAGCTGGAGTTTACGCGCAGCCTCACAAAGTTCGGAAGCAGCCATTTCCAATTCATCGAGTGCAATCGTTCCGTTTTCTTCACTCTTCAAAAAAAGCACACAACGCTTCTTGGTATATGTCGCCAAGAGATTGAGGTCACGGACGGCCTGCTCCCGTTCATTCCCGTGCGACTGCAGAATCCTGGTGCGGAACTTGCGGAAATACGGGCGCAAGGAGTCGAGAATCCCTTCTACTTCCCGGTGCAGGTGATTCTGCGTTTCAGCTGCTACCTGCTTCCTTTGCCTGTTGGCAGCCCGCTTCAAGTACAGACGGCGACGCTGCAGAGCACGATTCGCCTGTGCCAGCGAGCGCTGCTGCTCATGGAGCATATGCATATCTTCATACCAGATCAGGGTACTGCCACCGGATAATCTCATCCTGGAAATACGATATTCCTTCATTTGACCGCCGAAATCCGGCACAGCCCTGGATGACAGCCGGATCTTGCCGGATGGATCCGTCAGCCTGAGGCCCAAAGAGGCCTGGCGGAAAAATCCTTCATACTCATGATTCGATAAGATGAGTCCCGTGCGCAGGCACAACTCCAGGAAAAGAAGGAAAAAAACGGTCGTGGTAAAGGTGACATCGATGCGCAGTACCGGAGAGATATTGTAGAACACCGTGTACAGGAGGAATACCAAACAGAGCAGGAAAGGCAGGATCATCCGCAGACGCCAGCTCTGCTGCAGGCCTGCCTTGATCCAAAAGATCGCCAAAGACGCAAAAACTTCCAGGAACCAGATGACCCAGTAGGCATAGGCCCCCCATTCGAGTTGTTCCTCCCAAAGCTCCCCCTCGCGCTCCGGAAGAAACGAAAAGAACTGCTCATGCCAGTCGTTCGTGAGAATACAAAAAGCCAGGAAAAGATTCATGAGCAGCAGCAACAGCAGATGGCGCGGCAATTTCTGTACCGCGGCATCTGCGTCTGCGACATGGGCAATCCAGAGCAGTGCGACCGGCAGTGCCGCCCGGAACACATAAAAAAGATACCAGAAAGCATGCTCCGGTGAAGCATCTGCCACTGGTTCAAACATATATTTCATCAGGCGCACCAGCTGCCACATGAGCAAAGCTGCAATCAGCAGGCGGATGGCCCGGCGCCCGCCGCGATACAGCAGACGCCCCCGCAGCGATTCCCCCCAGAGTACGGTAACGGCGGGGATCAGCGCATAAGCAAGGTAACGCAGCAAAGAGAGTCCCATGGATCCACTTCCATTCACTTGTGTTTTCTTTTATCATTTCTTATAATATCAAAAAGGGTTTAAAAATAAAATCGAACAAGATTCATGACGACCAAAAAGAATAGAAACGGGGCGATTCCATGCACATTGTTATGCTAAAGAAACGTATGCTCTTAAATTTCCTCTCCCTGCTCCTCATGCCGGCACTCCCCGTCGCGGCCGCGGAAACCACGGAGGATTTTCCCGCAGCAGAGGTACATGAAGACGATGTACAGGCTCATCTCAAGGCCGAAGAAAAACACGAGGATATCCGCTACCCGCGTCTCACGCTGCACGGCGACTACCGTTTTCTCTACGGCAAGGGACGGTTCAACGCCGAAACGCCCGATTGGCGGACAGGCAAGTCCCCTCGCATCGATCAGTCCGTCTTCCGTGCCGAACGCCGTCTGCGCCTGTTCCCTTTCATTGAGACGAGCAAAGAGACCAGCATCCGCACGATGCTCGAGGATAAGCGCGACAGCAAGGATGAAACGCGCAACCGGCATCTGACGCTCTCCCGACTCTATCTGCAGCATGAGAATCCCCACACCAAACTCGAAGCCGGCCGTTTCAATTACTATCTCATGGATGGCAACATTATCGATAAGCGGATAGACGGGCTGCGCTTCCGCACGGGTGGTGAGGACTGGCCGCACGGCAGTCTGACTGTTTTTGCCGGACGCACGACGGGAACCGCCTCGTCTCAGAAAGATGGATTCTCACTGCTCTGGAAAAAACGGACCGGCAAGCTCGGCTTCCATACGGCCTACCTGGACTTCCACCAGCGTGAAAAACTGCCAAAGAATTACCCGCAGCTCCGTCAGCTGGGCCTGACAGCTGGACGCGCCGGCCATGGCTATGACCACCAGCGCATCTTCTCTGCGGCCATCAGGTATCATCCGCGGGAAGACTGGACCTTGGGACTCGAGCTCCTGCAGGCCCAGAGCCGCCATGAAGCGGACGATTACCGGGAAAATGAACGCGGCTTCGTCGCCTGCCTGCAGTATGGCCAGCTCAACGAAAAAGAGGCCGGGAGTTTTTCCAGCTGGATCCGCTATTACGACCAGCCATCTGCCTCAGTACTCTGGCACACGATGGATGCCGACGTCGGCTTTTTTCGCCGTCAGGGCTTTCGCGGCCTCGGTGTACGCACGGACTACGTCATCACGCCCGGCCTTTCCTGTGCCATCGAAGGCTTCCGGCTCGAAAACCGCAAGGAAAGCACACTGCTCAGCCATATGCATCAGTACGTCCTCGGCACGAGCATCACGGCCTATTTCTGATCAGGGAGCCAGGGTGTCGTTGCCTTCGCGCTCGCGTTCTTTCTGTGCCTCCATGCTCGTCAGGCCTTTCTCGGCCGCTTCCACAGCCAGTCCGACAATGCTCTTATAGCCTGTTTTGGCAAGCATATTGCCAATGTGAAAGCCAACAGTGCGTTTTGAGATATCCAGACGTTCTGCGATTTCTTCGCGCGACATGCTGCGGCAGATGAGCTGCAGGATCTCCAGCTCACGTTCCGTCAGATTGGCCTCTGAGGCGCCAAACGTATCTCGCCCCTTAATATGCGGGAAAATATGCTCCCCTGCCATCGTCCGGCGAATGCAGTCAAGAAATACATCGCCGGACGCTTCTTTATAAATGAAGCTGTCCGCACCAGCGTCCCTGGCCCAGCCGATAAAGGCCAGCTCCGACATGCCCGTCATCATGACAACGCGAAGCTGCGGAAAGCGTTCCTTGAGCCTGCGGCAGACGCGGATGCCGCTCGTGCGGCTCTCCATGCAGATATCCATGAGTACGAGATCCGGCCGGTAGCGCAAGCACGCTTCTTCGGCGAGTTCCGCCAGGGCACATGTCGCACAGACGGTAATATCAGTTGCCGGTTCGAAAAGCTTCTTCAATCCCTCGAGCAGGATCTTCTGGTCGTCCACGAGCAGGATATCCGTCATCTCGCTCCCCCATTTCCTCTTACTGTTTTTCTTTGTCTCTCATTTTTAATTGTACCATAGGAACCGTTCAAGCGGAACCGGAAGCGAACAAGAATACGACAAAAATACGACAAAACCAGCCTGACGATTATTCGACAGGCTGGTTTGTTGATATAGAAAATACAATCACTTCAGGTATTTCTGGAAAAAGGCCGTGATCTTGTCAAACGGAATCTTCTCCATATTGTCGTAGAGGTCCGTGTGGTTGGCCCCCGGGATGATCATGAGCTCTTTGTTCGCGCCCTTGAGCTTCTTGAAAGCACCCTCGCTGAAGTAGCGCGAATGGGCTTTCTCGCCGTGGATGACGAGAACGGGACTCTCAATCTCACCGGCGTAAGAGAGCAGCGGCATGTTCATGAACGAGAGCGCGCTCGTCGCGTTCCAGCCCTCGTTGGAGTTCACGGAACGCGGATGATAGCCGCGCTTCGTCTTGTAGTAGGCGTAGTAATCCTTGACGAACTGCGGAGCATCGGCCGGCAGCGGGTCGACGACGCCGCCCGCACGCTTATAGGTGCCCGTGCGGTAATCTTCCGTGCGCTGGGCGTTCAAGGCCTTGCGGTTTGCCATACGCTCTTTGGAGAGCGTCCCCGCATCTTTCTCATAGTCGAAGTAGCCGTTGGCAATCACACGGCTCATGTCGTACATCGTCGAGGTGACGGTCGCCTTGATGCGCGTGTCGATGGCCGCTGCATTGAGCGCCATGCCGCCGAAGCCGCAGATGCCGAGGATGCCGATGCGGTCCGGGTTGACGTCTGACTCCGTCGAAAGGAAGTCAACGGCTGCCGAGAAGTCCTCCGTGTTGATATCCGGCGAAGCGACATTGCGCACGCCGTTCACGCCGCCGCTCTCACCCGTATAAGACGGGTCAAAGGCAATCGTCAGGAAGCCGCGCTTCGCGAGCTCCTGCGCGTAGAGGCCAGATGCCTGCTCCTTGACTGCACCGAACGGGCCGCTGACAGCGATGGCCGCAAGGCTGCCCTTCTTGGCGTTCTTCGGCTCATAGAGATCCGCCGCGAGCTCGATGCCGTAGCGGTTGTGGAAGGTGACCTTCCGATGATTGACTTCCTTGCTCTCGGGGAACGTCTTATCCCACTCATTTGTCAGATGCAATTTCTCTGCCCCTTTCTGCTCCACAACAGTCTTCGTCTCGTTTGCCGCAGCTGCCGGATTCGCCGCTGCCTCTGCTGCCATGGCGTGGCCGCCAAGGGCAAAAGCAGTGCCAAGTACGGCCATCGCTGCCATCTTCTTCCAGAGTTTTTTTGTCATAATAAAGCACCTCTTGCTTTCTGAAAACCATTTCAACACGTTCCTTGAACTGGTTTTATTATACGGCAAAAAGTGCTTGTATTACCAATACTTGGTTTAAATCCAATTTCATGCCTACCAGGCATTGACTCATTCATCAATCATGTGAACCGAAGACTTCTTCGAGGCGGGCGCGCACGATGGCGGCGGCGCGCGAGAAGACCTGCTCTTTCTTCCAGATCAGATAGTTGTGGGAGGAAAGCACCGGTGCAAACGGCCGGAAGGTCAGGTCGGGATGCTCAGGCCCTTCGATGGGAACCAGGCCTTTGAAGGACAGCAGCAGCCCCAGGCGCTGCTCGGCGAGGAAGGCGGCGTTGTAGACGAGGTTGTAGGTCGCCCGGATGTCGAGCTCTTCGGGGTCCTTGCCCAGCCAGTGCGCAAAGACGTGGTCGCGCAGGAGCTGGCGCGAGAGGATGACCTGCTCCTCGTAGAGATCACATGGTGCAATCGCAGCCTTCTGCGCCAGCGGATGGTCCCTGCGCAGATAGAGGCCCCACTCGTCGTCGAACGGGACCTGACGGTAGACGAAGTCCGCCGGCGGCATCTGCTGACACAAGAGGCCGAAGTCCAGCACGCCCTTTTGCAGGGCGTCGAAAGTCTGCTCGTCATTGCCGCTGACGAAGTGGAAGTGGATCTGCGGGTAGGCGCGGCCGAGCGGCGTCAGGGCCTGCACGACGAGCCGCACGGCCTGTGTCTCGCCGCAGCCGAGATAAACGTCGCCCGCGATGAAGTCCTCGAGATGGGCGAACTGGTCGAGCGTCTTTGTCTCGATGGCCGTCATCTCCTCGGCGCGCGCCTTGAGGAAGAGTCCGGCTTCCGTCAGCTCCATGCGGCGCTTCTCGCGCGTGAAGAGCGGCGTGCCGAGCTCCGCCTCGAGATCCTGCAGCTGCCGTGAGAGCGTCGGCTGCGTCAGGTGGAGCTCCTCCGCCGCCCGCGTGATGTTGCGGTGACGCGCGACGGCCAGGAAATATTTCAAGACTCGCAGTTCCATGATCTTCCTCCTGAATTCATATACAAAAAAAGAGCCCCTTCAGCAGGAACTCTCTCCCCAGACGGGATGACGGGCAGGCTTTAAACTTCGCACCCTTATGAGGCGCAGGGCTTCATGCATATCCACATCTGCCCGCATGCCCTCCGCCTCGTAGACGCAGAGGGGTTCTTTGACACCGAGCTCGCTGCCCGGCATGTAGACGTATTCGTTATTTTCAGGGTCGCCGTAAATGACGCCGACCCGCAGCTTCGATTCTGCAAGGACCATATGCGTACCTCAAAACATATCGCGGTGCCAGAGCACGTAAGCACTGACGATGCTGATGCTCAGCGCGATGCAGATGACATAGAGAAAGCCGTGCGCATTGTCGGCAAACGGCACCGGCACATTCATGCCGAAAAAACTCGAGACAACCGTCGGGATGGCCAGGATGATCGTCATCGCCGCCAAGAATTTCATGACGAGGTTCTGATTGTTCGAGATGATTGACGAGAACGTATCGGCGAGACGCCCGAGAATCTTGCTGTACATCTCGACCATTTCCTTCGCCTGCTTGTTCTCGATGATGACGTCTTCGAGGAGGTCCTCATCTTCCTCATAGGCCTTGAGGATTGGCGTCAGGCTCTGATTGTTGCGCATGCGCAGCAGCTTGTCGAGCACGGCACCGTTCGAGCGGATGGCGGCATTGAAGTATGTCAGGCCCTTCTGAAGTTCCAGCAGGCGCATGATCTCACTGTTCTTCATGTCATGGCGCAGCTGGTCCTCAATCTCGTCGGAAAGCTTCGAGATCTGGCGCAGGTAACGCAGGAAGTACGTGGCCGATTTGTACAGGATCTGAAACAGAAAACGCGTCTTCTTGTACGTGCGGAAAAGGCGCGATGTGCGTTCGTTGAATTCCGTGATGACTGGCGTTTCTTCGAGGCAGACGGTGATGATGTATTCGTCCGTCACGATGATGGCGAGCGGCAGGGCATCGTAGCTGTCCTTGCCGCGGCAGACCGGCACATTCGTCAGGACCATGACCGAGTTCTCTTCCACATCGGTATGCGAGCGTTCCTCATCATCGAGTGCGGAGCGCAGAAAATCGGGGTCAACTTCGGTCAGATTGCTGACGACCTTGAGCTCATAGGGCGTCGGATCGACGATGTTGATCCAAGCCCCTTTTTCAAGTGTCTTGAGCGTCAGCTCCTGGAGAGGGCCGCTCTCCAGGGATTTGTAGATTTGCAGCATGGGTTGGGAGTCTCCTTTCCACGGTTCCGAAAGGAAAGCAGCCGGGTTCCACTAGCAGGATAAGGTGCGGGAACGGACGGTCGTTTCCCCCGGTGGATATTCATATCGCTTGGGATCTATCGTACTAGGGTGATCGTCCATTCTCCCCACCGTCCTTTCTGTTCTGCCTGATCCATTTCCCCCGCCGAGGGCGGGGAATCAATTCCGCACTTCATTATATTACCAACGTGTCAATCTTGTCTATAGAAATACTGCTTTTTTTATGCCATTCTTTCAGGAGCTGCGGAAGAAATGAGAGCATGCTCTGCCGAAAGGGACAGTTCACGGTCGGCAAGCTTCCGGATGATAGCCGGATGATGCGAGGTCAGCACGATGGTCTTGCCCGCCTGCTTCAGCGCCTGCAGAAAACCGATAAGCTGCTGCTGTCCCCTGGCATCAAGGAAATTCTCCGGTTCGTCGAGCGTCCAGACGGCCGGATTCATCGTGAAGATTGAGGCAAGAGAGACACGCTTCTTCTCGCCGCCCGAAAGGTAATACGGCGGTTTCCTGCGCAGTGCTGCGAGCGAGAAATACGCGATGGCATCCTCGACGCGCTCGCGCACCGCTTCATCGGCAAGTCCCATCTGCAGCGGCCCGAACGCAAGCTCCTCCTCGACACTCGCGCAGAAGAGCTGGGCATCGGGATTCTGCCAGACGTAGCCGAGCCGCTGATGGAACCATTTGGCATACCGGTGCTCGCGCATGCGCTTTGCTGTGATTTCCGTTCCTTCGAAGCGGTAATGGCCGAGCTCCGGGAAAACAAGACCGTTCAGCAGGCGCAGCAAGGTCGTCTTGCCCGAGCCATTCGGCCCCGTCAAAAGCACCGTCTCTCCCTTCTCCACCCGGCAGCTCACATGGCGCAGCACCGGTTCACGGTCAAAGGCACAGCAGATGTCATCAAGTTCCATCACCAAGGGAATCCCTCCAGTCGCAAGTAAAAGCAGGTATAGAAAAGGACCAGCACCAATGGCACGAAGAGGCCCCGCCAGGATGACTGACCGTTCTTTGCCAGAGCCGTGTACTCTCCCGTAAAGCCGCGGCAGCGCATGGCCTCGACCATCTCCACCGACATGCGCTGCGAGCGCTGCATGAGGATACCCATGATGCCGGCCATCGCCTGGTGCTTGCGGCGGTTGTGCCCGACGGAACGCAGCTTGAGCGCCGTGAGCAGCGCACCGGCCTGATCACCGAGCAGGACAAGGTAGCGCAGGGTCGTATCGAGGATGAAGACGGCTTCGGAAGGCAGGCGGAAGGTACGCAGAGCCCCCGTGATCTCGTGCCAGGAAAAGTATTCCTGCAGGAGGTTCAGTGCGATGACACAGAGCACCGTCTTGAAGGGAAGCAAAAGATACGGTCCGCCGCCCCAGATCAGGAGAGCCGGCAGGATGAGCACGAGCGACAGCAGCCCCGCCGTCAGCGCGCCCAGAAGATTCTTGCGCAGTACATCCCCCGGCAGGAAGCAAAGCAGCACGAGTTCTCCGCCGAGCACGAGCCATAGAAAGGCTGATGTACGCGCCGTGGCAATGAACAGGATGAGCAAAACGAGCAGGAAAAGGCAGAATGGTGCATGGCCGTGATGGCCCCGCGCTGCCTGGGCGCGCAGCACCTGCAGCACGCCGAGGAGACGCAAAAGAGACCGGGAGATGAATGCATCCCGGTCCCTGTCTGGTCTGTAGTTTTCTTCCCGCTTTGCCCATGCAGGCAAATCCATCATGAAGAACACCTCATAACCTATCACAATTCAAGAATCATACTGCGGCTCAGTGATTCGACACCGATTCACCGTAATCCGTACGCGTCCGCAGCAGCGGTGCCGCCATCTTGAAGAGCAACACCAAAAGCGCCGTGCCGATGACGGCCGAGAGGATGTAGCCGAAGGCATCGGGCAGGCCCGCCACGGCATAATCCGGAAACAGCGCATCAAACGAGAACCCCTGCTCCATGCCGGCCGGCGTATAACCGAGTGCCGTGCCGAGGAAATCCTGACCCGCGAGCTCCTCAGGGTCCCATTCCCCCCAGGCCGTGCCGGCAGCCAGCAAGCCGAGCGGCGTGCAGAGGATCAGCCCCGTCAGCAGTGCATACAGGGATTTGCCCGTCTTCATCTGCACCTCACCGAAGAGCTCCGGTGACGTTTTCACAAGATACGAGAGAATGGCCGTCGTGAACACGACTTCCGCCAGGCCAAAAAGCGTCAGATGGCCGATCATCATGGCCGGCACAGAAATCCAGAGCGGATACGGGCAGTAGAGTGCCTGTCCCGCCGCATCCGTGAAGAGCAGCGGCTGGATGCCAAACTCGACGGCTGCAGCAAGAGCCGCCAGATTGATGCCGACATAGGCGCCGAGGCCCGCCGCCACGTAACGGCCGCCCGGCGAAGTCAGGCGTTTTTGCAGCAGCGAATAAACGGCATAGCCGCTAAACGGCAGCAGGAATGCCATATTGAAGCAGTTGGCACCGAGCGCCAGGATGCCGCCGTCACCGAAGAACAGCGCCTGGATGAGAAGTGCCACGCTGACGGCCAGGCAGGCCGCATACGGCCCGAACAAGATGGCAATGAGCGTGCCGCCGACCGCATGCCCCGTCGTGCCGCCCGGCAGCGGCACGTTGAACATCATGCCAAGGAATGAGAGTGCCGCGGCAATCCCCAGAAGCGGCAGCTTCTCCTGCGGCACGTGACGGCGCACCTTCGAGACGGCCACGAGCCATACTGGCACCATGGCTGCGCCAAGCACCGCGCAGGTCGATGGACTCAGGTAATTTTCCGGAATGTGCATGAATTTCATCTCCCCAAGATACGATAAAATGATTACGACACAATTGTTGACGCTTATCATTATACGTCATATCCATAAACTCCGTAAGCCTCCCAGGGGGATAGAACTTGCAAAATCAAAGTCCCGTTCCAGAGTCCTGCTGCCAATAGGCGCGCAAAAGGGCGAGCACGAAGTCCTGGCAGGCAGGCCCCGTGCCGAGATCCCAGGGGTCCTGGTTCCGCAGGATGCTGTTGGAGATGATGCGCACGGCCAGGAACGGCACGGCAAAGGACTGGCAGATCTGCGCCACGGCATCCCCCTCCATCTCCTCCGCCAGGGAACCGTAGAATTCCCGCAGGAAGGCAATGCGGTCCACCTCACAGTTCCAGCTGTCACAGGTCGTAATCGTCCCTTCGACCACGCGGCCATGCCGGTAGGAAGCAGCAGCCTGACGCGCAGCCGCGAGCAGCGCAGCATCACCGAAATGGTAGACCTCCTGCGTAAAGGCCTGCTTCCGCTCGTCCCAGGCAAAGACGCCGAGCTTCTTCAAGCCGCGGTAATCCACGCCCGAACCCGCCGCCCGGTAATGGCTCTGCCAGGCCGAGGAATTGGCCGTGCGCGCACCGAGCACGATATCGTAAACATCGAGCGACGGATCATGCGCGCCCGCCGTCCCCTGGCTGATGACGGCCTTCGGCTTGTACCGCGCAATGGCGAGCGCTGCCAGCGCCGACGCATTGGCCATGCCCCACTGTGTCTCGCTGATGACGAGCGGCCGCCCCTCATAGAGGCCCCGCACGCAGCGGAACGGCCCGAAGGGCTCCTCCCGCACCTCCGTCATCTGCTCGATGATGTGCTGTGTTTCCACTTCCATGGCCCCCTGTATGACGACGGGCCGCTGCTCCTCCATAACAAAACACTCCTTCTAAAAAAGCGAGGTCCACGATATAAAAAAGGCCCGGAAGCCAGTGACTCCGAGCCTTATCTAAGCCGCCATGCGGCAATGGGTTCTAAATGGTGGAGATGAGGAGAATCGAACTCCTGTCCGAAATACATCCACATCACAAAGCATTATCGCAATAGCCCGAGAATGCGGGCATCATAGGAGCGGAACTCTGGGATTCAGAGTTCTCCACCACCTGTTTTGTACAAAACAGGAAACTGCCGTCTTTATTTAAAGCCTCCGGGTTGGCTGACGGTTCGTACTTCCAGAGGGGCTATCTGAGCTAGGCTCAGGCAGCGTATGCGTATTCAGCTTCGTCAGTTGAATTTAGCGGTCAAGCTTCAGGCATTCATGACCATTGGCCTGCGAACTTCGTGGCTTCAATACCCCGTCGAAACCTTTACATCCCCACATGCATCACATCCCGCAGGATGCGCCAGTGTGGACTGCTCCACATTCGGTATTCTTTATGATACCACAGCTTTGCCATCCCGTCAATCATCGAAAAGAGGCTGTGAACAAAAGATAAAATCTTTTTATCCACAGCCTCTTTTACGCCAGATACTATTCAATGTTACAATTTCAATCCACATACTCACGGGAGCCGTAAGTAAGACACGTACATCATGCTTTCAGTATAGCACGATTTCGCTCCCAAGAGATAGGATTTTTTACGAAACAAGCTGCAAAAGACAATAAAGAACCAGACCGATGCCCGCACCGACGATGGAGCCGTTCATGCGGATCCACAGGAGATCCGGCTCGACCTTATCGTAAACGAGATGATTGAGCTGCTCATCCGTCAGGCGCGACAGTACGCTCTGAACGATGACGCCGACAAGCGTCTGGGCATGCAGGGCAGAGCGGGCGATGAGATCATAGAGGAAGCGGCCGACCGTGCGGCGCAGCTCCTCATCTTCCTGCATCAGATGCAGGCCCCTGTCATACTCTTCCTCGATGATCATGGCCAGGCGGCTGCGCAGGACCGGCAGATGCTCCTCAACGGCATCGACCTGACGCGCGGCATCGGCATCGAAATGCTCCCGCATATGCGCAGCAGCACGGCTCACGACCTCTTCAATCGGCAGTTCCGCCACGAGGCTGTCGCGCAGCTCATGCACGAGCTGATGGAATTCCGGTTCCGCATTGAGAACAGCGGCCTTCTCATAGAAAAGGTCCAGCATGTCCTTCTGCAGGTCAGAGTCCTTCGTACCGAGCTCAGTCAGCATCGCCACAAGCTGCTTCTGCATGATCTTGGCCGCGTCCTCGAGATTGACGAGATCCATGGCTTCGGCCAGTCCCGTCAAAAACAGAGCCAGCGTGCTCTTGGCCTTTTCCTTCTCGTAGCGCTCCAGCATCTTCTCGATGGCCTGAGCCGTTTCCGGCTGCATAGCCTTTTCCCGCAGGTATGCGGCTACTTTCGCCAGGAATTCCTTATCGCGGCCGCTCTTCTGAAGCCAACGCCCGACATTGGCAAAAAGGTCCTCCGGCTCCATCGTACTAAGATGCGCGCGGATGTGCTGAGCGAATTCCGCTGCCTTCTGCTCACTGTCCTTGCGGAGCAGGAAGCCCCGCGCATAATGATAGAGATGATGCGATACCTTCGCACGCGTATCGGGCTCGCCGAGCCACTTCATGAGCATCGGCATCAGATGCAGGCGTTCCAGATGATGAAACACCTTGCGGCGCGAAAAGAATTCTTTCTGCACCATCGTCACCGACGCCTTGATGAAGGACTGGCGGCGGCGCGGCAGGATGGCCGTATGATACGGAAAGCCCAGGGGCTTGCGGAAAAGTGCCGTGACGGCAAACCAGTCGGCAATGCCGCCCACCAGCGCCGCTTCCGCACAGAAGAGGAAGCCGGACACGACTATGGAAGACGGCTGCTGCAAATGACAATACAGGGCGATGAGAAAGACCACAAAAGCCATCAGCAGCACGCGGTCCGCCTGATTCCACGATTTGATGCGCTCGATCATATGCCCCACACCCTTTCTGCAGCCCAGACCAGGAGATAGAGCCCCATGCCGACGAGCGAGCCGACGATGGAACCGTTGATGCGGATCATCTGCAGATCATCCTGCACCTTGTCCTCCACGAAGTGCACGAGATCATCATCGCTGAACTCATCGAGCCGTTCGCGGATGAGTCCCGGGATGAGCTCATGGTGCTTCGTGAGCTCGCTTTCGAGAAAGTCCTTCATGAGCTTGTCAAAACGATGCTGCCAAGCTTTTGAAGCAACAAAATCATCAATGCGCTTTTCCACGAAGGCGTGAAGGCTCGGGAGCCAGAAGGGATTTTCTCCCTTGAGGCTCGTATCGATCCACCGCTCCAACAGGCCTTCGATATTGACTTCCTGCAGACAATGCTCCTTCCATGCCGCAAGGACATGGCGCAGAGATTCATCCCGGCTGAACGCCACGGCCATGCTCTCGAAGCCCGCCTTGAGCCGCCCATAGCTTTCCGTCTGCTCGCTCAAGAGGCCCGAAAGGCCCTGACGGGCCTTTTCATTGAAGATGTTCAGGAGTTCCTTGTCGTCAAGGCCCAGGGCCGAAAGCACGAACGCACGGCCGGCGGATTCCCCTTCGTATTCCTTGCGCAGGACTTTGATGTTATCGAGCAGGACCTGCTGCATGGCCGGGGATGCCAGGACCTGTTCCCCGATGCTCAGGACACTGTGCAGAATCCTTTTGGCATGACGTTCCTCGCCGAGCATGCGCACGAGTTCCAGCAGGATGTTTTCAAGGGCGAGGCCGCCGAGGCCTTCCCGCACAGCCGGTGCCAGTTCTTTCGCGATGCTCTTGCTGTCAAGATCATTGACGATCTTGAGGACAACGGCATCGACCACCTCGACGACGCCCTCGCGCCCGCCGCGATGCTCCAGATAATCGACGAGCAGCCCGGCCGTATCCTGTGTGCGGATGACGCTCATGATATTCTGCGTGCTCAGGAGATCCTCGCTCGCAAACGTCACGATGGCATCCATGAGCCGCTGACGATTGCGGCGCAGGACATCCGTACGATAGGAAATGCCGAGCGGCTTGTGAAAGAGTGCCGTAACGGCAAACCAGTCGGCCAGGCCGCCAATCGTGGCGGCCAGGAAGCCATGATGAAAGAGTCCCACGGCAAAGCTGGAGCCGCCCGCTGCAAACGTGCCGAGGAAGCCCGCGGCACTGATGCCCAGCGCCAGATTTGCCTTATTTTTCTTCTGCAACCTTTACACCTCAGATTCTGGCAACGAGATCCTTGAGATAGTTCCGGAACGGCCCGCCCAGATCCTCACGGCGCAGCGCAAACTCCACCGTCGCCTTGAGGAAGCCGAGCTTGTCGCCGAGGTCGTAGCGCTTGCCTTCAAAGTCATACGCATAAACGGCCTGCTGGCGGGCAAGCTCCTTCAGCGCATCCGTGAGCTGGATCTCGCCGCCCTTGCCAGGTGCCGTATGCTCCAGGATGCCAAAGATTTCCGGACGGATGATATAGCGGCCGAGCACCGCCATGCGGCTCGGCGCCTCCTCGAGACTCGGCTTCTCGATCATATCGCGCACGCGCATCAGCCGCGGATTCTCCGTTTCATCCCCTGCGACAATACCATAAGAAGAAACCTTCTCGGCCGGCACAATCTGGCAGCCGAGTACCGAGCCGCCGGTCTTGTCATACACATCGATGAGCTGCTTGAGCGCTGGCTTCTCCGGGCTGTAGACGACATCATCGCCGAGGAGCACGGCAAAGGGCTCATCCCCCATGAATGCCTTGGCGCAAAGTATGGCATCGCCAAGGCCGCGCATGTAACGCTGCCGGATGTAATGGATACGGATGTTGGCCGTATCCTGCACCATCTTCAGGAGGTCGAGCTTCCCCTTCTTCTTGAGCTCTGCCTCGAGCGTCGGCGCCGAGTCAAAATGGTCCTCGATGGCGCGCTTGCCATGACCACTGACGATGAGGATCTCTTCGATGCCGCTCGCGAGCGCCTCCTCGACGATATACTGGATGGTCGGCTTGTCGACAATCGGCAGCATTTCCTTCGGTGTCGCCTTCGTAGCCGGCAGGAACCGCGTCCCGTAGCCTGCAGCCGGTATGACTGCTTTTCTGATTTTCTGCATGATGGATTCCCCTAACATCTGTATTTGGCAGGTCCCCTGCCTGCCATAAAGTCACAATACTTATATTATACATGAAATATGATTTTTCCTGCTGCAATTTCTGCATGGGAACAAAGATTCCCGTGCTTTCCTCAGAAAAAGCGGCTCCCGGATAAGGCAGAGTTTTTCCTTGCCTTATCCGGGAGCCGTATATCATCCTTTGCCTGCCGCTTCTTACTTGCGCTCAAGCACCCACATGTAGGCGGCAAAGTCCGTGTCGATCTTCGGCACTTCGATGCCGCTATACATGAGTTCATCACCGTAGAAGGACTTGCCCTCAAGGCTCAGACTCTTATTGCCGGCGCCGTCGTGCGAGAGTCCCCGTGCGGGGCTGTACGACGTCACTTCGTACTCTGCCGCCGCGTCGAGCTGCTCAAGCTTCAGCGTGCGCAGTTCCGCAGCAGGTGTCGCTAGCGTCTTGAAGTAGATGAGCACGATTTCCTGCCCATCCCTTGAGACAAACTCCCAGGCCGTCTCATTGCCCGTGCCGGAAAACGGCGTCAGCAGACGGTAGAACCGGCCGAGCTGCATCGTCGGACGAATCTTCTTGTAGAGGGCGATGTGGCTGCGTACTTCTGTCTTCTCCTCCTCGCTCATGCGCGTGATGTCCATCTCATAGCCGTAGCAGCCCATCATGGCTGCAAATGCACGCGTCTGCATCGGCGTGACGCGGCCGACCTGATGGTTCGGCGTCACGGAGACGTGAGCGCCCATCGTGATGGGCGGGAAGACGAGGCTCGTACCGCTCTGGATGGAGAGGCGGCAGATGGCATCCGTGTCGTCGCTCGTCCAGGTCTGCGGCATGTAGTGGAGCATGCCGGCATCGAAGCGGCCGCCGCCCCCCGAGCAGCTCTCAAAGAGGATATCGGGATGCGACTGCGTGATGCGCTCGAGGACGTCGTAGAGGCCGAGCACGAAGCGCGTGCGGACTTCCCCCTGACGCTCCGGCGGCAGTTTTGCCGAGAAGGCATCCGTCAGATGGCGGTTGAAATCCCATTTGACGTAATCAATGGGCGCCGTGTCGAGGATCTTGCAGACGGAGTCGACGATGTAATCGCGGACATCCGCGCGCGAGAGGTCGAGCACGAGCTGATGACGGCCGAAACTGACCGGATACGACGGTGCCTTGAGCACCCAGTCCGGATGCGCGCGGTAGAGGTCGGAATCCACCGATACCATCTCCGGCTCAAACCAGAGCCCGAACTTGAGGCCGCGCTTGTGTGCGCTCTCGGCCACCCCCTGCAGGCCTTTCTTGAGCTTCCCGGTATTGACAACCCAGTCGCCCAGCGAGGAATTGTCATCCTCGCGCTTGCCAAACCATCCGTCGTCGAGCACGAGGAGCTCGATGCCGAGGTCCTTGGCACAGGCCGCGAGATTGTCCATCTTGGCGTCATCGAAGTCGAAGTACGTTGCCTCCCAGTTGTTGACGAGGATCGGGCGCACGGCGTCGCGGTACTTGCCGCGCACGATGTGGTGACGCACGATCTCATGGAAGGACTGGCTCATGCCGTTCAGGCCCTCCGGACTGTAGACGAGCAGGGCTTCCGGCGTCTGGAAGGATTCGCCGGGCTCCAGATGCCAGCGGAATTCAAACGGATTGATGCCTCCGACGACACGCGTCGTACCGAACTGCTCGACCTCGGTCTTCAGCGAGAACTCGCCGCTCCAGACGAGAGCAAAGCCATACACATCGCCCTGCGTCTCCCCCGCATCCCTGCGCAAAAGAGCGAGGAACGGCGACGTCTGATGCGAGCTCGCGCCGCGGCGGCTCGCGCTCTCCTCGATGCCATGCATGAGCGGCACGCGTTCCATATTGCGTTCCGACGCATGGCCGCCCCAGAGGTTGATGCGGTCGTAATCGTGATCAGGCAGATCGAGCGCAAAGCTCGCGGCATTCAGAAGCTCCAGTGCTTCCGTGCCGCTGTTCTCTATCTTTGCACTGCGCGCGATGACGTTCACCCCGGCAAAAATCGTATACGAAAGACAAATGGCCAGCTTGCCCTTGGAATCCTCGAGATGGATGAGAAGCGTCTCGGCTTCGTCGTCCCCCGCATACGAGGCCGGCAGGCCGGAAAGAGCCGGCTTGCCCTGCTGAATCTCGTAACTCTTGTAGAAGAGTTCCGTCGTCGTCGTGCCATCCTTGAGGCGCACTTCATATGCCGGGATGCGGTAGTCCGTGTGGCCGTAAGATGGATATTCCTGCGGCAGCACGTCGAGCGAGAACGTGCGATCATTCTCATAGGCCGCCGGCTGCGGCGAGAAGGAACGGTCAATCTGCTGGAACGGGCGGCTGTCGCGGAAGGCGTGCAGAGGTCTGCCCCAGTAGCGGTGCATGAGATAGCGGCCGCGCACCACCTGCAGCACATAGCTCATCTGCTCGTTGCGCAGGTGAAAGACGCCCGTCTTTTCATCGTATTGGATCATGTTGATTTCCTTTCTGGATTTCCTATCCGAACAAAGGACACGAGGCACTCAGATTCCCTTGAAGTAGAAGGAGAGATGCTTCGACGTATTCTTGACCGTGTATTCCGGCAGAACCGGTGCCCCCCAGGTATTGTCGCCGCCCACGCCGCACTGGCCGAGCGAAGCGCGCAGGAACGTGTGATGGACCTCCGGCAGGTCGTACGGATGGCGCGCATTCTCAAGCTCGTGTGCCGTGTACGGCAGGGCCGAAGCTTCAAACGGCTCCTCATCCATCGAGAGGCGCACGCCGCGGCCGCGCTTGTCGACTGCTTCGAACCAGCGAATGCCGCCGTGATTGCCCGTCTCCTGCGGCAGCAGGTACGGCTCCACTTCTGCCTTTGCCGTCGTTTCGTAGATGCCGAGCTTGGCTCCCTGACTGCGGTCGACGTAATTGTCGAGCGGGCCGTAACCGTAGAAGCGGATCTGATCGTAATCAGCCGGCAGCGTGAAGATCATGGCAAAATCCGGGATTTCCGACAGGCCCTCGACGGCCTCGTAATCGAGTGCTGTCCTGATGGCGCCGTCCTCTTCGACCGTGTACGTGATGCAGCAGGAAGAAAGCGGCTGCGTGGCCAGTTCATACGTGAAGCGGACAGAGAGGCTTTTCGCCTCGTATTCCTGCTGGCCGAGCTGGCCGAACCAGTCGAACTCCCGCCAGCTGCCCATCTCATCGAGCAGTTCCTTCTTGACGCAGCGGCGGTAGAGGCTTGCAAGCTTCCACTGCGCCGTCATGAAGTCGCGGCGGCTGCCGTAATCATTGTCGACCGGCGCGCGCCAGAACGACGGTTTTGGCATCTCTTCCACGAGTTCCACGCCATTGTATTTGTACGAACTCAGATTGCCGGAGGCACTGGAAAACAGGATCTCGAAGCCTTCGCCGCGGACGCCGAGCGTGATGTCGCCGTGAACAATGTGCAATGGCTTCTCCGCCTTCGTCTCCAGTTCCATATCGGCCTGATAGTGACGGCAGCGCGCTGCGCGGGCAAAATCGGTTGCTTCCACCGTCTCCTCCTCATCCGGCACCTCGATCTCATCGACCTGCCAGGTTCCCTGACCGAAGGCGACTTCAAAGCCGCGCTTGGCCCAGAGCGTATCCTCCTTGAGGCAGAGCGAGGCCGTGATCGTCTCCTCGCCGGCATTGGTGAGCGGCAGGTTCTCAAAGGAAACCATCCCCTTGCTGCCCGGTGCAATGGAAGGTGCTGTGATCGTCTCCTCCCAGACCTTGCGGCCATCGAGCAGGATCTCAAGATGCAGCTCGTAAGCAGCCGTATCCGTGAACAGGCTCTTGTTCGTGATGGTCACGCCTTCAGCCGTAACAGCGAGATCGAAGTTCTGATAGTTGAACTTGACATCCTGCATCTTCGTCGTCAGGCTGCGGTTTGCAAACAGGATACCGTCACCGCTGAAATTGCCGTCGTTCGGGCGGTCGCCGAAGTCGCCGCCATATGCATAGGCATCCTTGCCATAACGGTCCTTGTGCCAGATGGCCTGGTCGACGAAATCCCAGATGAAGCCGCCCTGATAGAGCGGATCCTCATCCGTGAGTTCCGTATACTTGTGCATGCCGCCGATGCTGTTGCCCATCGCATGCGTGTACTCGCAGCAGATGAACGGCTTGTCGCGATGCTCGGCGAGGAATTTCCGGATGTCAGCGACAGGCGGATACATCTGGCTCTCCATATCGCTCGTCCCGTTGTAGCGGCGGTCCCAGAAAATATTCTCATAATGCACGAGACGCGTCGGGTCTGCCTGGCGGAAATACTCGCTCATCACATAGAGATCCTTGCCGCCGCACGACTCGTTGCCGCAGGACCAGATCAGGATGGATGCGTGATTCTTGTCGCGCTCGAGCATGGATTTCGCACGGTCGAGGATGATGTCCTGCCATTTCTCATGGTCATTCGGCAGCGTCTCGGCGACGATGTCACATTTGCCGTTGCGCATCCAGGTGCCATGCGTCTCCAGATTCGTCTCATCGATGACGTAGAGCCCGTAGCGGTCACAGAGCGCATAGAGATAACTGGAATTGGGGTAATGCGAGCAGCGCAGGGCATTGATGTTGTGCTGCTTCATGGTGATGATATCGCGCTCGATGAGAGACGGATCCATGGCGCGGCCGCTGTAGCAGTCGAATTCATGACGGTTCACGCCCTTGAAGACGATGCGCTTGCCGTTGAGCTTCATGATCGTGCCGTCCATGCGGAATTCACGGAAGCCGATGTCCTGCGGGATGACCTCCTGCAGATGGCCTGCCGCGTCGCGGACCGTGATGACGGCGCGGTAGAGATGCGGCTTCTCCGCGCTCCAGAGTCTGACATCCTGTATTTCTGCCTCGAACGACGAAGTCTGGCCTTCGACCTGCTGCACCTCGTCGAGAACGGCTTTCCCTTCGTGGTCAAAGAGCTCGACGTGTACCGTATGCGCATCGCCGCGGTTCCACTTCATGTCAAAGAACAGCTGGCCATCCTGGTACTCGTGGACGGGCTTGGCTGTGACGCGCAGGTCTTCAAGATGCACCTGCGGCTTCGTATAGAGCACGACCTCGCGGAAGATGCCCGAAAAACGCCAGAAATCCTGGTCTTCGAGCCAGCTGCCCGAGCTGAAGCGGAAGACCTGCAGGGCCAGGCGGTTCGTACCCTGCTTGAGATACGGCGTCAGGTCAAAGTCCGACGGCGTGAAGGAATCCTCGCTGTAGCCGACGTACTGGCCATTGAGGTAGACGGCGACAGCCGACTCCACACCCTGCAGGGAAAGCACGGCATTGTCCCATCCCTGCGGCAGGATGAAATCCTTGACGTAGGAACCGACCGGGTTCTCGCGCTGCGGTACCTCACCAGGATGCACGACCTCATGGCCATCCCACGGATACGTCTGGTTCGTGTACTGCGGCACGCCGTGGCCTTCCATCTGCCAATGTGCCGGCACGCGGATTGTCTCCCAGCCGCTGACATCGTACGACGGCTGTTCAAAACCCTCGGGACGTGCGGCGAGATTGCGCGCATAGTGGAAATACCAGAGTCCGTTCAGACTGCGGCGCAGGCTCGAAACACCATCGGCCATCTCCATGGCATCGGCATATGCGATGTGGTCGCTGTGTGCCGGCAGGCGATTTTCGGCAAAGAACGAAGGGTCTGCTAAACGATCGACAGTAAACATCAAAAAACTCCTCCTTCTAAAAAATATAGACAAACGTACTCGAATATGAACTATTAAGCACATTTAAACCAATAAATCTTATTGAATCTCCAGATAAGCCTGCACTTCAAGGCATTGGCCTTTT